>NZ_WUJP01000587.1 GCF_009806515.1 Geminicoccus flavidas
GCCCGGCTGGCCATCAGGATTGCCCGCCCGCCGGCCTGCTCCACCACCTCGAGCTGCTCCAGATAGGCCCGGCGCACCTCCTCCATGCTGACACCCGGCCGCGGCGGCAACTGGTCGGTACCGACCCCGCAGGCAAGATCCGCCCCTGGCACCGTCCTGGCCTCGGCCACCGAGCGGCGGATCAGCTCGGCCGCATCCGGCCAGCTCAGCCCCATGCCGCGCTGCGACGTGTCCATCGCCTCCGCGACCTTGAAGCCCAGCCCCCAGAGATGGTGGCGAAAGCGCAAGGTCGCCTCCCAGTCCACCTTGCCTCCCTCGAGCGGCACCGCCTCGGCCAGCGGGTCCGCCACCACATGCGCCGCGGCATAGGCCACCCGGCTGACCGGTGCGGCGGATCTGGCCAGATAGGGGCAGGCTGGCCCCGGCCGGTACGGCTCCAGCCTGCGGTCCGTGGTCGGCAGCAGCAGTGCCCGCATGGAAAGGCCTCCCCTGGCTCGATAAGTAACCGGTGAGTTACTTTTGATGCCACGGGCGGTCAAGGCAACCCTTGTTGGTGATCGTCGTGCCGAGTTATACGTTATTCATATCTATAACGTATAACCTGCCATGCAGCGCGTCCCTCTAACCATCCAGACATTGTACGCCGAGCTCGACCAGCAGGTCCGGGATGCCGCGACCGCGGCGGTCCTGCATCCGCACGGCTCGCTGGTAGTCAAGGAGATCAAGGGCCGCCGCTACTGGTACCACCAGCAGCGCATCGAAGGCCGCCAGGTCCAGCGCTATGTCGGCCTCGAAACCGACGAACTGCTGCGCAGGATCGCGGAACGCGACGCGGCACGCTCCCAGGAAGCGGAACGCCGCACCCTGGTGCGCAGCCTGCACGCCGCGGGCTTCACGAGGCCGGACCGTCGTACCGGGCGCATCCTCCAGGCTCTGGCCGAGGCCGGCGTGTTCCGCTTGCGTGGCGTCCTGGTCGGCACGGTCGCCTTTCAGGTCTACGGGCCGATGCTGGGCGCAAAGTTTCCCGCCGCCATCGCGATGACCGGCGATGTCGACGTCGCCCAGTTCCGCTCCGTGTCAATCGCGGTGGAGGACCGCACCGAGGCGATGCAAGACGTTCTCCGGCGCATCGATCCCGCCTTCGCACCAGTACTCGGCCTGTCGCGCACGCCGGCTTCCGCCTATCGGAGTGGCGGCTTCAAGGTCGAGTTCCTCACCCCGATGCGCGGCCCCGAGGAGGACGACCGCCAGCCGCTGCCGGCCGTCGGCACCTTCGGCCAGCCCCTGCGCTTCCTGGATTTCCTGATCTATCAGGAAGTGGAGGCGGTAGTGCTGTACGATGCCGGGATCGCCGTGCGGGTTCCCGATCCGGTGCGCTTCGCCCTGCACAAGCTCATCATCTCGCAGCGCCGGCGCGACTTGGCCAAGGCGCGCAAGGACCGCGCGCAGGCCCATCAGCTGCTCGAGGTGCTGGCCGAGGACCGCCCGCACGACGTGCAGGAGCGCTGGGCGGAGCTGTGCGGCCGCGGCCCCAAATGGCGCAGCCTGGCCGTGGCCGGGCTGGAGACTGCCCCTTCCCCGATCCGCGCCCTCCTGCCCTGAACGCCTCCAAGCGTCTGGACACGCTACGAGTTTGTATTGTATCCGAACAAAAGAACGACGCCCAGAGGGCGCACGAGGCACGGGAACGGGATCATGGCCACGGAAACGATCGGTTCGGCGCGCTTCGCTAGCCTGCCGAAGGACCGGCTGCTCGCCGAGTTCTCGCTCTGGTCGGCCGATCTCGCCAACCTCGCCGCCGAGGTGGTACGGGTCGAGGGCCATGCCGACATCCACCATATCGACGTGGCGGATGGCCATTTCGCCCCGGCCTTCCTGTTCTTCCCCGACCTGGTGGCCCGGCTGCGCAAGCTGACCGACACGCCGTTCCACGTCCACCTGATGACGACGGACGACATTCTCGCCAGTCAGGCGCAGCAGTTCGCCGAGGCGGGTGCCGACCTGATCTCGGTCCATGCCGAGAACGGCAAGGCCGGCCTGGACGTGGTGGCCGAGCTTAAGTCCAGCGGCGTGCGCACCGGCGTGGTCGCCCGCGTCGAGACGGAGCTGGCGGCACTCGCCCCCTTCCTCGGCTCGGTCGACATGGTGACCCTGCTCGGCACCCGGATCGGGGTGAAGGGCCAGGACTTGGACCCGAACGCCTGCGCCCGCCTGGAACAGGCCGGCGCCATGCTGCGCGAGGCCGGGCGCCGCGACCAGGTCCTGCTCGCCGCCGATGGCGGCATCCGCGAGCATACCGTGCCGAAGCTGCGCGCGGCCGGCGCCGACACGGTGGTGATGGGCTCGCTCGCCTTTGGCGCTGCCGACCTGGCACAGCGCATAGCCTGGTCGCGCGGGCTCTGAGGACGGCGATGCCGGGCCCGCTGGTCATCGCGGTCGACCTGGGCGGCACCTCGCTGCGCGCAGCTTTGGCCACACCGGATGGACAGCTCGGCCGGATCACCCGGATCCGCACCGACGCCCGCGGCGGGCCGGACAAGGTGGTCGCCCAGATCGCCGACCTGGTCGCCCGGGTCCGGGCCGAGGTCGGCGGCACTCCGCTCCAGGGCATCGGCCTGTCCTCGCCCGGCCCCCTCGACCCCTTCACCGGCACGGTGTTCACCCTGCCGACCTTCCAGGGCTGGCAGAACGTGCCGCTGCGTGCACTGGTCGCCGAGCGGACCGGCCTGCCGGTGACGCTGGAGAACGACGCCGCCTCGGCCGCGATCGGCGAGTGGCGCTTCGGCGCCGGCAAGGGAGTGAACAGCCTCGTCTACGTCACTGTCTCCACCGGCCTGGGCGGCGGCGTCATCGTCGATGGCCGGCTGCTGCACGGCCGCATGGGCATGGCCGGCCATATCGGCCACATGACCCTCGAACCGGACGGCCCGCGCTGCGGCTGCGGCAACCTCGGCTGCTGGGAAGCCCTCGCGTCCGGGACCGGGCTCGCCCGCATCGCCCGGGAGCGCTTGGCAGAAGGCGCCGCGTCGACGCTGCAGGACATCGTTGACCGGCCGGTCAGCGCCGAGGACGTGGTCACCGCCGCCCGCGCCGGCGACTCGCTGGGGGTGGCGCTGATCGCCGACGAGGCCCGCTGGCTCGGAATCGGCATCGTTTCCCTGCTGCACCTGTTCTCGCCCGAGCGGGTGATCCTGGGCGGTGGCGTCAGCAATGCCCTGGACCTGATGCGCGACATCATCGCCCGGGAGATCCAGGCCCGGGCGATGGCGCCGTTCCGGTCGGTGCCATTCATGGCGGCATCGCTCGGTGGCAATGCCGGCCTTGCCGGCGCCGCCGCCCTCGCCTTCGGCGCCGCCGGAACGCAGCTGGCGTGACCACGCCCCAGGCGGTCCGCTTCCTGAACGAGGCGCGCGCCCTGTCGCTGCTCTACCGGCAGGGTGCGATGAGCCGCGCCGATTTGGCCCGCGGCTTGGGCATGACCCGCTCGACTGCCAGCAGCCTGATCGGCCAGCTCCTGGCCGGCGGCTTCGTCGTGGAACGACCCGACGCCGCGCGCAGCGAAATCCGCGCCGGCCGCCCTGGCATCGCCATCGCGATCCGGCCCGAGGGTGCCTTCTTCATCGGCGCCGAGATCGGCGTCGGCTATGTCGTGGTGGTCGGCCTGAACCTCGCGGCCGAAGTCGTCACCCGCCGCCGCGCCAGCTTTGCACTTTCCGGCAACCGCCCGGGGGAGGTCGTGCGCCTTGCCTGCGGCCTCGTCCGCCAGGTGGTGACGGACCTGCCCGACTCCTCCCGCATCCGCGGCCTGTGCGTGACCGTGCCGGGGCTACACGACCATGACGGCGTCCTGCTCACCGGCCCGTTCCTCGGCTGGCGCAACGTCCCGATCGCCGATCTGGTCCGCGCCGAACTCGGACTGGACATCCCGGTCAGCTCGGAAAACGACGCCAACGCGCTTGCCGTCGCCGAGATCTATGCCGCTGGCAGTGACGGCCCGAACGACCTGCTCTGCCTGTTCCTGGATTTCGGAATCGGTGCCGGGATCGTGGCGGGCGGCCGGCTGTTCCGCGGCCATCACGGCTTTGCCGGGGAGGTCGGCCACATGGTGGTGGCGGATGCCGGCATCATCCACCGCCTAGACCCGCCCGGCCGCTGGGAGAACCTGATCGGCGCCGAGGCGGTGCTGCAGGTCTGGCAGAACAAGGGCGGCGCCGGCGACACGATCGGCGGCCTCGTCCAGGCATTGGAGGCAGGAGAGCCGGCCGCCCGGGAGGCCGCTCGGCATTTTGCCCGCTGGCTGGGCCGCGGCCTGGCCTCGGTCGCCAACATCATCGATCCCGGTCATGTCGTGCTGGGCGGCTCGGTCGCTCGCCTCTACCCCTTCGTCACGAGCGAGGTGCAGGACGCCCTGCGCCGCCACGTGTTCGAAGACTATCAGGTGCCGACCCTGGCACTGGCCCATCACGCCAAGGACGGTCCGGCCATTGGTGCCGCCTGTCTCCTCCACCAGGAAATGCTATCCTTGGACATGGTAGGCCGTCATCGCGAGCGATGGCCCATGCGTGAAGCATGACCCTTGACGCAGGCCCGCCGATCGGCTGATTTGTTTGGACAGTTGACAAACCAAGTTCAGCACCACGATGGTGCAAGGATAAACCGTCCGCCTCGGGCAACGGATCCGGGCGGCTGGCTCAGGGAGATGACCGAGATGAAGCGGATATTGCTGTCGACCGTCTGCGCCGTTGTACTGGGCCTGTCCGCAGCCAGCCTCCAGCCGACACAGGCCCAGGACAAGGGCAGCGTCGAGGTGCTGCACTGGTGGACGTCCGGCGGCGAGGCCGCCGCGGTGAGCGTCCTGAAGCAGGACATGGAGTCCAAGGGTGTAGCCTGGCTGGACATGCCGGTGGCCGGCGGTGCCGGCGAGGCGGCGATGACCGCGCTGCGCGCCCGGGTCACTTCCGGCAATCCGCCCACCGCCGCCCAGTTGCTCGGGATGTCGCTGCGCGCCTGGGCCGAGGAAGGCTTCTTGGGCGACCTGTCAGAGGTGGCCGAGCCGGAAGGTTGGGACACGGTCATCCCCGAGCCGCTCCAGGCCTTCGCCAAGTATGATGGCCACTATGTCGCCGCCCCGGTCAACATCCACCGGCCGAACTGGCTCTGGTCGAACGCCAAGATCTTCCAGGAGAACGGCCTGACTCCGCCCAAGACCTGGGACGAGTTCAACCAGGTCGCCGAGGCGCTCCAGGCGAAGGGCATCCAGCCGCTCGCCCATGGCGGCCAGAACTGGCAGGACACCACTGTCTTCGACGATGTCGTGCTCGGCATCGGCGGCCCGGAGTTCTACCAGAAGGCCATCATCGAGGCGGATCCGGAAGCACTCGGCTCCGACACCATGGTCAAGGTGTTCGACCAGATGCGCAAGATCCGCGGCTTCGTCGACCCGAACTTCTCCGGCCGCGACTGGAACCTCGCCACCGCGATGGTGCTGAACGGCGAGGCCGCCATGCAGCTCATGGGCGACTGGGCCAAAGGCGAGATCATCGCCGCCGGTAAGACGCCCGGCGTCGACATCCTCTGCACCCCTGCCCCCGGCACCGAGGGCTCGTTCCTGTTCAACACCGACTTCTTCGCCATGTTCGACGTGGGCGAGGAGCGCCGCCCGGCCCAGCTGATCATGGCCTCCGCTGCCATGTCGCCCTCCTTCCAGGAGACCTTCAACCTGGCCAAGGGCTCGATCCCGGCGCGGACCGACGTGCCCGGCGACAAGTTCGACGAGTGCGGCAAGCAATCGATGGCCGACATCAAGGCCGCCCAGGAGAAGGGCACGCTGATGGGCTCGCTGGCCCACGGCCATGCCCAGCCGCCGGCTGTCCAGGGTGCCATGTTCGACGTGGTGACCAACCACTTCAACTCCGACCAATCCTCTGAGGAGGCGGCCAAGGCGCTGGTCGAGGCGGTCGCCGCCGCCCAGTGAGCCGACCCGGGCCCGGCCCCCGACGCACAGCAGCGTCCGGGCCGGGCCCATCTCCTGCAACGCTCAAAGGCCGGCGTTCATGGCAGCTACCGAAAGAATGGCGGGCAGGCGCAGGCTGGCGAACGCGCTGCCCTTGTTCGTGCTCTCGCCGAGCCTCCTGATGGTCACGATCGGCGTCTACGGCTTCATGCTGTTCTCGGTGATCCTGTCCTTCACCAGCTCCAAGATGTTCCCGCGCTTCGTCTTTACCGGCTTCGACCAGTACGAGCGCCTGTTCACCAACCCGCGCTGGGGGGTGGCGGTCCAGAACATCTTCATCTTCGGCGGGCTCTACATCGTCTTCACCACGATCCTGGGCTTAGGCCTCGCCATCCTGATCGACCAGCGGATCCGGGCCGAAGGAGCCTTCCGCACCATCTTCCTCTACCCGATGGCGCTGAGCTTCATCGTGACCGGCGTCATCTGGCAGTGGATCCTCAACCCCGGCCTCGGCCTGGAGCGACTGGTGCAGAGCTGGGGCTGGGAAAGCTTCTCGTTCAAGTGGCTGGTCGACCCGCAGATGGCGATCTACACGGTGGTGATCGCCGGAGTCTGGCAGGTCGCGGGCTTCGTCATGGCCCTGTTCCTGGCGGGCCTGCGCGGGATCAATACGGAGATCCTGAGTGCCGCCCGCATGGACGGGGCGCCCACCCACAAGATCTACACCCGCATCATCATCCCGGCCCTGCGCCCGGTCTTCCTCACCGCCTTCGTTGTGGAGGCGCATCTCGCCATCAAGTCTTACGACCTGGTGGTGGCGCTGACCAAGGGCGGCCCGGGCTTCGCCACCGAGCTGCCCTCCACCTTCATGTACACGACCACCTTCACCCGCAACGAGATGGGCCTGGGGGCCGCCAGCGCCACGGTGATGCTCATGACGCTCGCCGCCATCATCATCCCCTATCTCTACTCGGAGCTGCGCCATGAGCGTCGCGGCTGAGACCGTCATCCTCCGGCGCTCCGGCAGCGGCGTGAACCTCGCCCGCTTCGCCGTCTATGCGCTCCTGATCGTGGCCGCCGCCGTGTTCCTGGCGCCGCTGGTCTCCATGGTGTTCACCTCGCTGAAATCCATGGACGAGATCCGCGCCGGCAATCTCCTCTCCCCGCCCACCGCAATTACCCTGGAGGCCTGGCAGACCGCCTGGAACAGCGCCTGCATCAGCGTGAGCTGCGCTGGCCTCAAGGGCTATTTCCTGAACTCGATCCGCATGGTCGTGCCGGCCGTGCTCATCTCGGTGGGCCTGGGCGCGCTCAATGGCTACGTGCTCACCAAGTGGCGGTTTCGCGGCGACAACCTCCTTTTCGGCGCGATGATGTTCGGCTGCTTCATCCCGTTCCAGATCGTGCTGATCCCGATGGCGTTCACGCTGGGCAAGATCGGCCTCGCCGGCACCACCGCGGGCCTAGTCCTGGTCCACGTCCTCTATGGCGTCTGCTTCACCACGCTCTTCTTCCGCAACTTCTACGTCGCGGTCCCGGACGAGCTGGTGAAGGCCGCGCGCATGGACGGGGCCGGCTTCTGGCAGATCTTCACCCGCGTGCTCCTGCCGATCTCCTGGCCGATCATCGTGGTCTCGGTGATCTGGCAATTCACCGGCATCTGGAACGACTTTCTGTTCGGCGCCTCGTTCGCCGGCGGCGAAAGCCAGCCGATCACCGTGGCGCTCAACAACCTGGTCAACACCTCCACCGGCGTGAAGCTCTACAATGTCGACATGGCCGGTGCGATGATCACCGCTGCCCCCACCATCCTGATCTACCTGTTCCTCGGCCGCTTCTTCCTGCGCGGACTGATGGCCGGCGCGGTGAAGGGGTGAGGATGCTGGCGGCCACCCCTACACTCGTCATGGCCGGGCCTGACCCGGCCATCCAGGGGTCGCGTCCACCGCTGACTGGATGGTCGGCTCGAGGCCGGCCATGACGACTTAGGACGACGTCAACGGCTTGATCGGCAAAGGGAACGGCAAGTGGCAAGCCTGGACATCGAGCATATCGGCAAGCGCTTCGGCCAGGTCGAGGTGCTGAAGGACATCCATATCGGCATCGGCCACGGCGACTTCCTGGTCCTGGTCGGCCCCTCGGGATGCGGCAAGTCCACGCTCCTCAACATCATTGCCGGCCTGGACACCGCCACCTCCGGCGCCATCCGCATCGACGGCAAGGTCGTCAACGACCTGGAGCCCAAGGAGCGGGACATCGCCATGGTGTTCCAGTCCTACGCCCTCTACCCGTCCATGACGGTGGCCGAGAATATCGGCTTCTCGCTCGAGATGGCCGGCATGCCCAAGGAGCAGCGCAAGCAGAGGATTGCGGCCGTCGCCGACCTGCTCAAGATCGGCCACCTGCTCGACCGTCGCCCTTCCCAGCTCTCCGGCGGCCAGCGCCAGCGCGTCGCCATGGGCCGGGCGCTGGTCCGGGAGCCCAAGATCTTCCTGTTCGACGAGCCCTTGTCTAACCTGGACGCCAAGCTGCGCGTCGAGATGCGCACCGAGATCAAGAAGCTCCACGCGCGCCTGGGCGCCACGATCGTCTACGTCACCCATGACCAGATCGAGGCCATGACCATGGCCACTCGGATCGCGGTGATGAAGGACGGCATCCTCCAGCAGTTCG
>NZ_WUJP01000588.1 GCF_009806515.1 Geminicoccus flavidas
GCACGCCCGCCGACATCTATGACCGCCCGGCCAACACCTTCGTCGCGACCTTCATGGGCTCGCCAGCCATGAACCTGCTGGACGCCCAGATCGTCGGCCATAGCGGCCGCCTTGCCCTGCGCCTGGATGGCGTGGACGGCGACGTTGCCATCCTGCCGATCCCTGCCACCGCCGGCGCCATCACGCTGCAGCAGGGCCAGAAGGTGGCCCTGGGCCTGCGCCCGGAATGGATCACCGAGCCCGGCACCAGCCGCAGCCGTGACGTCCAGTCCCTCCCCTTCACGGTGGAAGTGCTGGAGCCGACCGGCCCCGACATCTTCCTTGCCCTGCGCCTGGGCGCTGTCGAGGTCATGGGCCGCCTGCCCGCCGACACCCAGGTACAGGCCGGCGAGACCCGCACCCTCGACATCGACTACACCAAGGCCGTGCTGTTCGACCGCCAGTCCGGCCAGGCCCTCTACGCCCGGCCTGAGCCCGCCCAAGCCGCCGCCTGACAGGAACCTTCACCATGCCGAAGAAAGAAGACCGCCTCCTGCGCGTGGGCGTGCTCGGCTGCGGGCCCATCGCCCAGGCCGCCCATTTCGAGAGCTGCACCAAGGCGAAGAACGCCGAGCTGTTCGCGATCTGCGACGTGGCCGACGACCTGCGCGAGCGCATGGCCGCCACCCACGCCCCGCGCAAGGCCTATGCCGACTATGACGCGATGCTGGCCGATCCCGAGCTGGAGGCGGTGATCATCGCCACCTCCGACGCCTTCCACGTGCCCGCCGCGATGCGGGCGCTTCAGGCCGGCAAGCACGTGCTCTGCGAGAAGCCGCTGGGCGTCGCCGTCGAGGAGGTCGAGGAGCTCGCCGCCGCCGTCCGGCAGACCGGCCTGACCCTCCAGGTCGGCCACATGAAGCGCTTCGACCCGGGCATCGAGGCCGCCAAGGCGTTCATCAGCACCGAGATGGGCCAGCTCCAGGCACTCAAAGCCTGGTACTGCGACAGCACCCACCGCTACGCCATGACCGACGCGGTCCAGCCGCTGATGGTCACCAGCCGGAACGCGCGCAAGCCCTCGGGCGATCCCAAGGCCGACAAGCGCCGCTACTTCATGCTGGCCCATGGCAGCCACCTGCTCGACACCGCGCGCCACCTCGCCGGCGAGATCACCGCCGTCCAGGCCCGCCTGTCCGAGCGCTTCGGCGCCCTCTGCTGGTTCGTCGACCTCGAGTTCGCGGGCGGCACGCTCGGCCATCTCGACCTCACCGTCGCCATCCGCGGCGACTGGCAGGAAGGCTTCACCGTCTATGGCGAGCGCGGCTCGATCCAGGCCAAAACCTACAATCCCTGGTACTACAAGAGCTCCGACGTCGAGATCTTTCATGAGCAGGACGCCACCACCCGTCGTGTGCTCGGCGCCGATGGCCATTTCTACCGCCGCCAGCTGGAGGGCTTTGCCGCCACGATCCTCCACGGGCTCCCCCAGCAGGGCGCGGACGTGACCGACGGCCTGGCTTCCGTGCGCGGCATGGCTGCCATCGCCCGCAGCGTCGAGCGTGGCCAGCCCGTGGGCCTGGCCGAGGTGGAGGGCCCGGTATGACCCTGCGTCTGGGCATCTTCGCCAAGACCTTCCCCGGCAGCGACCCCGCCGCCGTCCTGGCCGAGGTCAAGGCCGCCGGCTATGCCACCTGCCAGTTCAACCTCGCCTGCTGCGGCCTCCCAGCATTGCCCGACGCGATCGACCAGGCCACGCTCGCCCGCATCGACGCCGCCCGCCAGGGGAGTGGCGTCGAGCTCTGCGCCATGTCCGGCACCTTCAACATGATCCATCCGGACCCGGCCGTCCGCGCCGCCGGCCTGCGCCGCCTCC
>NZ_WUJP01000589.1 GCF_009806515.1 Geminicoccus flavidas
AGGTCCTGGCGGACGCCACCGCGGCCCTCCGCATCCCGATGATCACCCTGTGCACCGGCACCCGTGATCCAGACGACCAGTGGCGCCACCATCCGGCCAACGCTGACCCCGATGCCTGGCGGGACCTGCTGGCCAGCATGGAGCAGGCCATCCGCATTGCCGAACCGCACGGCCTGAAGCTCGGCATCGAGCCGGAGCTGGCCAATGTCGTGGACAGCGCTGGCAAGGCCCACCGCCTGATCGACGAGCTGCGCTCGCCCTCGCTCGCCCTGGTCCTCGACCCCGCCAACCTGTTCGAGATCGCCCCGCCCGACGAGCAACGCCGCCTGGTCGACGAGGCCCTGGACCTGCTCGCCGACCGGATCGAGTTGGCCCATGCCAAGGACCGCCACCCCGACGGCACGTTCGCCACCGCCGGCAAGGGCGTGCTCGACTTCGGCCATTATCTTGCCGGCCTCCGGCGGATCGGCTTTGCCGGCCCGCTGGTCACCCACGGCCTAGCGCCAGAGGAAGCCCCTGAGGTTGCAGCCTTCTTGCGCGCCCGCCTCCCATGAGCCTCACCACCTTCCGCCGCGACAGCCTGGACCTGTCCGCCTGGGACGATGGCGGCGACGGCCTCCCCGTCCTGTTCCAGCAC
>NZ_WUJP01000590.1 GCF_009806515.1 Geminicoccus flavidas
GGCCTGTGCGGCGCGCAATCGCAGCCGGCCGAGATCTTCCCGGCCAGCCCCGCCCTGCGCCGCCTGACCCTGGAATGCCGCGGCCACGGCGCCTCGCCTCCCGGCCCCCTCGACTGCCTGTCGATCCGCACCTTCGCCGACGACGCCGCTGCCTTCCTCCAGGCCAGCACCAGCCGCCCCGCCGTGGTTGGCGGCATCTCCATGGGTGCTGCCATAGCACTTCGCCTGGCCATCACCCGCCCGGACCTGGTCCGCGCCCTGGTCCTCGCCCGCCCCGCCTGGACCACGCGCCACGCTCCCGCCAACATGGCCCCGAACGCCCTGGCCGGCCGCCTCCTCGCCCGCCATCCGCCGGAGGTCGCCCGCCACCTGTTCCTCCAGAGCCCCCTGGCGACCCGGCTGCGCCGTCACGCTCCGGACAATCTCGCCTCCCTCCTGGGCTTCTTCGCCCGCCCGCCCCAGGCCGTGACCGCCGCCCTCCTCCAGCGCATCTCTGCCGACGGCCCCGGCATTGCGGAGGCCGACCTCGCCCGCCTCCAGGTCCCGACCCTGGCCCTCGGCCACGGCCTGGACCTGATCCACCCGCTGCGCCACGTCCGCACGCTCGCCCGCGCGATCCCCGGCGTCAGGCTCGCCGAGATCACGCCCAAGGCGGTCAGCCCGGAACGCTACCGCGCTGATTTCCGGGCGGCACTCGCCAGCTTCCTGATCGGCCTTTCCTGAACGCCGCCAGTCATTTACCGGTCATTCCTTACGCACATCCAGCTCCAAGCCCCAACTTGTCGCCTGGTTCCGGAAAACCTGCTGCGACACTGGCACCGCAGGCAATTGCTGCACTGCACTGTTGCGGTTCGATCGGCTTCGCCTAAAATACCCGCAGTTGATCAGAGGGAGCAGTCTCTCCTCATGTGAGAGGTTGCCGATCTTCGAAGGGTGCTGGTCGAAGTTTTCCCGCTGATCGTCGGAGGTCATTGGCCCCGTTGCCGGAAATGACGCGGTCCTGTGGCCGCGGGTCATGGGGCAGGTCTCAGCCGGCAACGACACCGTCAGCCCGAGGTCGAGCATGGCACCGCGTGCGATAGATGCCGCCGCCCCGGACGGCTTCCGGATCCTCCCGGACTCCCGCCTGCGCGGCCGCCTCGGCCGCCGGCTCCTCTCCCCGGTCCTGCTCACCCACCTCCTGCGCTTCGCCGACCTCCTCGCGATCTTCGCCGGCGCCCTGATCGTGCCCTTCGTCCGCGAGGGAGCCCCGAGCTTCGTCGCGACCGAGGCCTTCCTCCTCCTGGGCGTTGCCCTGTTCGCCAGCAACGCCTTCTCGCTCGCCGGCCTCTATGCCGAAGACCAGCTCCGCCGCACCGGCCGCCAGATCCGCTACGCCCTGGCGCTGTGGACCTTGGCCATGGTCCTGGGCGTGGCCATCCTGTTCCTGGCCAAGGTCTCCACCGACGTCTCCCGCGTCTGGGCATTCGGCTGGTTCCTCTCCACCGCCGCCCTCCTGGTCCTGATCCGCCTGGCGCTCACCCGCGCGGTCGCTGCCCTCAAGGAAGCCGGCTTCCTGCTCCGCCGCGTCCTGGTGGTCGGCAACGGCACCCACGGCCACGCCACGCTGGAGCGCCTGCGCAAGCACGACCAGGACACCCTCGTCCTGGGTTACCTGGAAACCGACCTCGACGCTCCACTCGGCCCCGACCAGGGCCGCTGGCTGTCCGGCTTCCTCCAGGCCAGGCGCGTCGAGCACGTGGTCATTGCGCTCCCCTGGTCCGCCACCGAGCGCGTCGCCTCCCTGCTCGGCAAGCTCCGCCGCCACCCGGTGAGCGTGAGCTTCCTGCCCGGCATCGACGCCAACGGCCGCGCCCTCCCGCTGCGCGGCATCACCACCTATGCCGACAGCCCCGCCCTGCGCCTGCTCGACCGTCCCCTCGACGAGCGCAAGTACCTCCTGAAATCCCTGGAAGACCGCATCCTGGGCTCGCTCCTCCTGGTCGCGATCTCGCCTCTGCTCCTGGCCATCGCCATCGCGATCAAGCTGACCTCCAAGGGCCCCGTCTTCTTCCGCCAAGCCCGCGTCGGCTTCCACGGCCAGCAGTTCCGCGTCTTCAAGTTCCGCTCGATGTACACCGACCTGTGCGACCGCCCTGACCAGGGCTTCGTCGCCCACACCAGCAAGAACGACCCCCGTGTCACCCCGCTCGGCGCCTTCCTGCGCAGGACCTCGCTGGATGAGCTGCCGCAGCTCATCAACGTGGTGCTGGGGGATATGAGCCTGGTGGGGCCACGGCCGCACGCGGTGGCGCATGACGATCACTACAGTGTTTTAATTGATGAATACTTGTCCCGGCACCGGGTGAAGCCCGGGATCACTGGGTGGGCGCAGGTAAATGGGGCACGGGGGGAGATCAGCGACCTCACTCAGATGGAGCAGCGGATCAGGTACGACTTGGAGTACATCGAGCGGTGCTCGGTTGGGTTCGATCTCTGGATCATGCTGCGGACGGTCGGCTTGGTCGCGAGCGACTCCAAAGCTTACTGAGCGGTGCCTTTCACCTACCTTGTCAGCTCAGTTCCTTCCTGACGCTGCCTGGACCCGTTGCAGGGTCTGCTTGCCGATCAACGCCTTAGCCAAGATGCAAGGATCTTGCCCGCATGGCTCGCAAGCCCGCAGTTCTTCATGTATCCGAAGCATTTGGCGGCGGCATTGTCTCAGCAATCGACTCCTATGTCCGTGCCACCAGCGACAGCTACGTCCACTACGGGTTCTTCCGAACCAGGGATGATCATAGGACGTCGGATGAAGATGGTATCCCATTCCGGGACACCCACCTCATGCAGGGCTCGCTGTTGAGCTTCTACAGGTCATGTCTTGAGGTCATTAAGCGTTTTGAGCCTGATTTGGTGCACTTTCATTCATCTGTGGCAGGCTTTGTCGGCAGGCTGTTGCCTCCAGTCAGGCCAGCGCTGATCTACAGTCCTCACTGTTATGGCTTCGAACGTTCCGACATCCCGCAGTTAGTGAGAACGGCGATCAAGTGGTTCGAGGCAGCGGCCGCGCCACGTCTGGCGGTCTTGGCAGCCATTGGCGACTATGAGGCGGAACTCAGCCGCAGGTTTCCGTTTCCGCCGAAGATCGTGACGTTGCGGAACGCGGTCAGCCTTCCCCCGAGAACCCTGCCCCCGGCAAAAGGACCACCTGGCGCCGTGACCGTGGGAATGCTGGGTCGCGCCAATGAGCAGAAGGGGGTTGACTTCTTCCTAAGTTCCATCAAGCCGCTCAAAGGAAAGAACTTCCACTTCAAGTGGATCGGCGGTGCCCATTCCTCCTGGGAAGCGCGGTTGATTGAAGCAGGAGTCGAAGTGACCGGCTGGGTCACCCGCGATCAGGCCCTGGCGCATCTTGAAGGCCTGGATCTCTATTTCCACACCGCCGCGTGGGAAGGGACACCGGTCTCTCTTCTTGAAGCCGCTCAGCTTCGTCGTCCGATCGTTGCCCGGGCCATTCCTCACCTTAGCGGTCTCCCGATCGGTTCGATGGTCCGTCATCCTGAGGAAGCCGCCAGGACAATGCTGGCCTTGCTGGATCCTGCGAAGCGCGCGGCGCTCGCGCGTGTCAGCGACCAGATCAGCGACTGCCATTCGATCCAGCGCCTCAAGGCATCGCTGCTCGACTGCTATGAGACGGCGCTCGCTGCACGGCGATCTGTACCCCAGCATTCTGCCGCACGAGTGTCCTGATGCCCCGCATTTTGATCCTGCACGCCTATAGCCGTCGGAACAGTGGCGATGGCTTGCTGGTGGACGAAACCGTCGCTGTGCTTCGCTCTGCCTTTGGGCCAAGTGCCGCGATTCAGGTCCTCGCTATCGATGCCGAGAGCTTTCGCGAACAGTATGATGTCGTGCAGATGCCCGGACTCGGCGACCGCCGGTCACTGCTGACGACGTTGAAGACCGCATGGGACCTGTCGGTGCAGGCCCTGGGCAAGCCCACGGCGGTCATAGTCGGTGGACAGCGTATCGAGCCCGACCTGATTGTGGGCGTCGGCGGCGGATATATGCGCGCCAAGAATCCGCTTGAAGCGTTGAAGTTTCTTCTGGCCCACCTGCCGCAACTGTTCCTGGCAAGCCGGGCGCAAGTGCCGGTACTGTACTTTCCGCAAAGCATCGGACCATTCATCTGGCCGCTGTCCGGGCTCATCCGGCAGCTCTTCGCGCGGATCGACCAAGTCTTTGTGCGGGACGACCGGTCGCTGCAGCTGCTGTCTGGTCTGAAGAGTTGTGAACGGTGTCCGGATCTGGCGGTCATCGCGATCGCGGAAGCTCTTCAGGACGCGCCTCGGGCTCCCTGTGCAGAACGGGCCCTGATCATCGCACGGGATCTGCCGATCCGCGGACGGGCAAGGCAGACCTACCTGTCCCGCCTAAATGAGTTGTTGGACGGCCTGTCTGGCGCGGAACTGATTGTTCAGGCGGAAGGTCGCGGCAATGACGACCGGGCCTTCTATCAGGCACATTGGCCTGAAAGGGGGCCGTTCCGGACCGTGAAGGATGCTCTGGCAGACGGCCTCGGCGGCGTGGTGGTGTCCGTGCGCCTGCATGGCGCGCTGGGCTCGATCTTGCGAGGATACCCCGCCGTCCATCTCACCTATGAGCGCAAGGGCTTCGGCGCGTATAGCGATCTCGGGATCAGGGAACTGGTCCACTCGGTCTATCATTTTGATCCTGATGCGGTGAAGCAGCAGGCGCAGGCGCTCATGCTCGAGTCATCGGATTTTTGGAACCGCATCGACCAGGCAGGCACGAAGGTCCGCATGGACGCGAGACGTCTCGTCTCGGTGGCGAGATCGGCCGTGGTGGCCGATGCGGCGCATGCTGGTCGCGCTGCCGTTCAACAGGGCCAGCTCGGCGACGAGCCCAGCCACACCTAGATGAGTTCGGCCATTTTTGTGGAGTCGGGAATGCCATGCGTCGCCGGTCCATTCTCCCGCTGTTAGTCGGCGTTGCCGCTCTGCCAAAGGCAGCCATGGCCTCGCCGCATGACAAAATCGTTTCGGTGAAGGATTTCGGCGCGGTAGGTGATGGTGAGACGGACGACAGCGCCGCCTTCCTGTCCGCGTTGGCGAGCGGTGCCAGGACCATCGTCGTTCCGGCGACCGAGCAGTGTTACCGGCTGCAACAGACCATCCGCCTGAACCGTGACGCCACCCTTGTCGGGGAGGGAGAACAGTCGTGCCTTCGTTTCGTGGGCGACTTCGGGCCATGCATCGAAGCGGCCGCTGACTGCACCTTGCATGGCCTTCGCCTCGATGGCGATGGTGAAGGCAAGAAACGACCTTCGCCCGGCGTGCGGGTCACCGCGCCTGGCGTTCGCATCATCGCCTGCATCGTCGAGAATGCACGCTCATTCAATATCGAGGTGCGATCCCGCAGTTGCGTGATCTCGGGCGGTATCCAGCGGTCCTCGCTGGGCACCGGCATCGGCCTGTTGGGTCCCGAGGCGACGGACGCGCTGATCGAGGCAGTCGAGTTCCAGCGGAATCGATACTTCGGCGTGTGGGTGACGCAAGGAGCCCACCGCAACACGGTTCGCCACTGCCGGACAGAAGGCAACGGCCTCGAATTGGTCGGCATCACTTTCGATTCCTATGGCAACACCATCGAGTGGAATGAGGTGTCCGGGTCCGGAGACAACGGAATCTCCGTCACCGGACATTCAAACCTGCTGTCTTTCAATCGTTGCATGAGCAATCGATTTCACGGCATTGGCGTATATGGTTCCTTCAATACCATTATCGGCAATCAGTGCTTCTCCAATGGCCTCAACTCGCTGAATGATACCAACGTCTTCTATGGCGGAATTTCGTTGATTTCATCGTTTGGAGGAGTAAGTCGCCTCAACATTCTCGACGGAAATGAATCGGGTCCGTCTGACAGCCAGGCGTGCAGCATCAAGTATTGGCCTCACGATTACCATGACTGGTCGGCTGAGCAGCTTATTCTTGGGCGGGATCCGTTTCGTATCGTAGGCGGCGACCTCTGCCGCGCAGCCAATGCGGCGCCTGGCTTCCGGATGCAGTCCGGATCACGTCGGCCGAGCTTTGAGGACAGCAGCCTGGCGAGCGACGGCCGGCTTGAGTGGCGCCGGCTGGCATCGGGAACGAGCCTGGATGGGGTTGAGGTTCCGGCTTGGCAGCCCGGTCTTGCTCTGGACGCGAACCGGTTCTGCCAGGTTGATGGTTTCGTCTACCTCAGCCGGAACTCCGGGATCACCGGCCGGAATTCCCCCAGCCATCGGGCAGGAAGCAGGAGTGACGGCGGAATTGACTGGGAGCTGGTCGGGAAGGTCGGCGGATCCCTCAATCCTTGGGGCAACCTTGTTCGTCCGCCATCCGGCTCCAACGCTGATTTGTTAATCCTCGGTCCACAAGGTCCACTCGATGTCTTCGAACTCCGATGAACCCCTGGACCGGCCGCACGATGCAGCGGGCGAGCGGGAGCTTGCGGTCCCAAGGCTAGTCTGTTGCACCATCATGGATGGCAGATTTACGCTGCGCGATGGCCAGCCCGCATCACACCACATGCACTATGATTCCTTCGCGCGGCATTTTCTCGAAGTATTCGACGAGTTGATCGTCGTCGGCCGCGTGTTCCCGGTGGAAGACCCTTCGGCACGCCCTGTGATAGGCCCGCGCGTGTCCTTCGTCCCAATTCCTGCCTACCGGGGCCCCGGCCAGTTCGTCAGGCAGGCGCCCCGAATTGTTGCGTTGCTCTGGAACCTCATGAAGCCGGGAACCGCCTTCGTCCTGCGTACTCCCGGGACGATCCCGTCGATCTTCGCGTTCCTGGCGAGGCTGCGCGGAGTGCCCTATGCCCTTCAATGCGTTGCCAACCCGCGCGACCAGTTGGGCAAAGGTGCAGTGAGGCATCCTCTTCGCCGGTTCTTCCAGCAGTTCTTCATCCGCAACCTCCAACGGCAATGCCGCGAGGCGGGCGTCACGAGCTACGTGACCAGAAAGGCGCTCCAGGCCGAGTACCCGCCTGGCCCGGGCAAGCCCACTTTCACTCATACCGATCTCGTGCTGGATGATGCGGCCTATCGGGATCCTGCTGAACGTCAGCCTCCCGCGCGTCATGCCGGGCAGCGGCCGTGGCGAATCGCGAATGTCGGGATGATGTCGCAGCTCTATAAGGGACAGGACATCCTGATCCACGCGATTGCGCGATGTGTCGAAGCAGGTCACGATGTCCATCTTACCCTTGTTGGCGATGGTCACTACCGCAGACATTTTGAGGAACTAGTTGCAGAGCTTGGCCTAGGCGGCAGGGTGACCTTTACGGGCACCCTGCATCAGGGTTCTGCCGTCCGGCAGATCCTCGATCTGGCTGATCTCTTTGTCCTGCCGTCCCGACAGGAGGGCCTCCCACGCGCCCTGCTTGAGGCAATGAGCAGGGGGCTGCCTTGCATCGCCTCGGATGTGGGCGGGAATCCGGAACTCCTTCAACCGCAGGCCATCGTACCGTCAGGTGACGCAGGTGTACTGGCCGATCGGATCGCGGCCTTTCTCAACGATCCCCACTGCATGGAAGTCCAGGCTGCAGCCAACTATGCCACCGCTCTGGAGTACCGCTTCTCAGCCGTGGCTGAACGCAGGTTCGCATTCTACCGGAGCATCCATGCGCTCGCCCTGCAGGCGTGACCATGTCCAACCCATTCTTGTCACGTCTGATGAACCTGCGGGTGGCGTGTCATGGCGCGTAAGGTCAATGCCATCTGCTCGGCGCTGGCGGTCGGATCGTCGGCTGCAGGACAGTGGCTGCTGCTGATCGGCATCTCCAAGGCATACGGTCCCTACTGGGCCGGCGTCTATGCGTTGGGCTGGGCGATCCTCTTCCCGATGTATCGCCTCGCCAGCCTGTCGCTCCGCGAGATCTTCTCCTCGAACTACGCAATTAAGGAACCTGGGGTCGCGGCCCTGCAGGTGCGTGGGCTGACATCTCTGGCCGCTGGTCTCGCATCACTGGCGATTCTCGTGGCAATCAGCCCCGAGGCCGTATGGTTCTTCACATTGATGACCCTCTGGCGCTTCATCGAATCGATCTTCGACTTTGCCGCCGGTCTCTACCAGCGCGAGGACCGCTACATCAGTCTCGCCACTTCGGCATTAATAAGGAATATCGCCCTTCCGCTGGCCTTCACATTGCTGCTCCTTCGTGGTTCTGAACTATATTCGACCTTCACGATCTTCGTCCTCGCCGACCTTGTGCTGCTCGCGGCCCTGGATCTCAGGCGCATCATCAGGTTGATCTCTCCGGCAGAGCCCGGTTTCTGGCCGTTCCTCACCCGGCATCTAGCGCAGCTGGACTGGGCGGCGGTCTGGAGCATCATCACCTTTGCGCTTCCTGCCGGTTTGGCTGTGTTCTTCGCCTCCCTGACGACGTCGGTGCCTCGGGTGGTCACCGAACTACAGCTGGGCAAGCATGAGGTCGGCGTACTCGCTGTGACGACGCAACTTACTTATGCGGCGGTGCCTCTCCTTGTGGCGTTGTGCCAGGCCCTGATGCCGAGCCTCGGCCGGGCAGTGCGCGACAACCAGTTCGGTGTGTTCCGGCGCGACAGCGCGCTCCTGGTCCTTTCGGCGCTAGCATGCGGTGCCGCGGTCATGATCTGGGCACTGACACCGTTGCGGGAATCGCTCGTGATCCTGCTGTTCTCGCAGGAGTTCGTCGTCGACCGTACGACCAGTGCAGTGCTGGCACTGAGCGCGGTGTTCGCGCACCTCAACGTAGTTTTGGGGCCGATCGCTCTGGCCAAGCAGCGCTACCGGCGCGAGGCCACGCAGAACGTCGCCGTGTTCGTGTTCGCGGTCGCCTTGTCGTGGCTTGGCGGCATCATGTTTGGCTTTCTTGGGATCGTGGGAGCTGTCTGCGTCGTGCAGTTATGTCGGTCCTTGAGCTTGTGCATCTGGTACGCGGGCCTCCTGCGACACCGGAACCTGCAGCTGTCATGAGTCTCGCCAGCGCAACTTCGCCCACAGTCAACCAGGGGACCGCGGCAATGTTGCTCAACGCACTCAAGCACGATGCGCAGGCGAACGGAGCCAAGGCCTCCTTAGGTGGCGTGCTCAAGCTTCTCCTGCTGCACAGTGGATTCCAGGCATTATTCTTCTACAGGGCGGAACTTGCGCTTCGGCGACGGGGCGCGGCCGGCAAGGCGACAGGCAGATTTCTACGGGCCGTCTCCGTCTGTCTGACGTCCTGCCACATCAGTCCGCAGGCCCGCCTGCATCCAGGGATCTCCCTCCCCCACGGGACCGGCATCGTCATCGGCGAAGGTGTTGAGATCCAAGGGAAGACCAGGATCTACCAACATGTCACTCTGGGACAGGACGGCCGAGGTGAGGCCGCCTATCCGGTCATCGAGGAGGGGGCGACACTCTACGCCGGGGCGTGTGTGCTCGGAGCAATTCGGATAGGCAAAGGAGCCGTGGTCGGTGCGAACTCCGTGGTTCTACGGTCCGTGGAAGAGGGTGTCGTCGCGGTCGGAGCGCCGGCACGAGCGGTTGGGCGGAGGACCAACGGAACCAAGAGGTCTCGGACAAACGGAGAGCTGACGGCGTGAGAGCCCGTAGCATCGCGATCCTGTTCTTCCAATTTTTCGGCATGCTTGCCTTGGCGCATCAGGTAGTTGCTGCGGATTGCCCGGATCCTGATCTAGGACCGGCTTCTACCACTGCCAGAAATGAGATCTGGAGAGCAGAAGTCGCGCGCCAAGCTCGTGAAGCCAGGAAGATCCAGCCCGAACTTATCTTGCTGGGAGATTCGATCACGGCACAACTCAAGTACCGGAGCGCCGACGTAGCGTTCTCGCTGTATACTGACGTGTTCACTACCTATAATTTTGCATCGAGCGGCGACAACACTTCAAATCTCTTGTGGAAGATCGAACACGGGGTCCTCGATAGGATCAACCCGTCTATTGTCATGCTCATGATTGGCACGAACGATCAAGCTTGCAAAAGGAGCAGGGAACTGGTGGAAGGTGCCATCGCCGTGATCGTTGGCTCCATCAGACAGCGACTTCCCCAATCGCAAATCGTTCTTCAGAGCGTGCTGCCACGTGAAGCAGACTTGATCGACATCCCGGCCCTGAATAATGCGCTTGAGAAACGGTACCGGGACAATCCTCAGGTTCATTTTGTTGATCTGACGGCATTGTTTAGTTCTGGCGGGAAGTTGCACCGTGAACTTTACAAGGAGAGTACCCTTGTACCTCCAAAGCCTCTCCTGCACCCGACAGCGAAAGGTGCGCGCCTCATCGCCGAGACGCTGATGCCTCTGCTTCAGCATTTGGTACAGTCAAATCACGACAACTCTGAATAAGCAAGGCTTAGCATTACCCTACGAGAAGCCGCACCTTCATCGAAGAACCGGCTTCCGAAGTATTTATCGCCGTCTTCATGCAACGCATCTTTTTCTTTGGCGCTCAAGAGACCAGGCGCAAGTTGCCTTGGCACTGCCCGGCCGCAGACCTTTCTGGCTCCACACCTTATTTAGCCTTACCCCGGCCCGACAGAATTTCAGACCGTATATCTCTCCTCTTTGCTCTTACTTGTTTAGCCGCCTGAGATGTCAAGTGCTTGGGCTTCAGCTGTTGCCTCGTTCTGCCGTCCGGAGGAACGGGAACCGAGGCGTGATACCCCTGATCATGTCGTAGGCAGGCTGCTCGATCAGGCGGTGCAAGATTGCAGCCACCACGACCGACGCCACAAAGCTCAGCGCGATGAAGATGCCCCCTCCCTCCAGATGGAGGCGGTGCCAGAACAGGCCAATCACGTTGATGGTAAATATGTGGGATAGGTAGAGCACATAGGATGCGTCCCCGCCGAAGCGGAGCAGATTATTGAGCGGCGACCGCTTCGGCTCGGGGCAAAGAGCAAAGCCTGCCGTGATGACCAGGGATGGCAGACCGGCTCCCAGAAAGCGGATCGGCCCGCTTGTCCAACCATTGCTGTGGCAGTAGGCCAGCATCATGAAGCCGGCCAGCACAACCGCGGCGCCGACTGCATTAGGCCACCGGACACCCTTGAGGTAGAGGTGAGCGAGAGCCGCTCCGTACAAAAACTCCAAGATGATGGGATCGCACCAGAACTTGAGCGGGCCTGGAAGGTCGAGGAACTGCCCGAGTGCTGTTAAGGCCATGAACGTTAAGACCAGCACAGGTATCCCGATGTGCCGTGGTGCCAACAACGCAATCGAAAAGATCACATAAAAAAACATCTCATAGTTAAGCGTCCAGCCAATCCCAAGAATGGGCTGTAATTTACCGAAAGCGTCCGGCCACGGAAAGAACAGGTATGAGGCAACAACATGAGCAGAGCCTATATCCGTATGGTTCATTCTGGACGCAAAAATTAGCATCGCGCCCAGGGTGAGCGACGTGAAGAACCAGTATGGCGGCACAATCCGTTGAAGCCGGCGTTTCAAGAACGTCGCGCTGAAGCCTGGCATGCCGAACCCATTCCTCCCAAGAAGGTACATGACGAACCCGCTTAGGATGAAGAAGATGTCGACGCCTCCTCCAAAATGGAACCAGTCGGGGCGAGGCAGATCGCTGACCGTCGTGATGCCGAGATCGACGGCTTCATGCCAGGAATGGCCGACCACGACCATGGAAGCCGCGATTAATCTTAGGAACTGAAGCGTATAGACGACGCCAGACGACTTGCCCATGGAACGTTCCTGCTGCAGTCGTGATTGGTTCAGGGAGCGGAAGCTTGATGCAGGCGCCCAACTGGTACTTGACGCGGGGAGAGCTTCATCCTCCGACGGCCAAAGACCACCAATAACGTCGGGAACAGGAAGTAGGTCATGATGAAGGTCGCGATGACATTGCTGTCGGCAAAAGTGAAGGTGGTTGGCAGGATACAGGCAGGAGCAATTAGGAGCCTGCGCAGGTCACCAGGCATTAAGCGCCACTGCAGCATGCGCACGAAACGGGCTACGTAGCCGACGCCTGCATAGAGCAGCGGCGCTAGGGCCAGCCCGAAGTTCAGGATTCCTTCACCGAGCAGGCCCACGAGGACATTAGTCATTCTTTCCTCGCTATAGCTGCCTGCGCCATAGAGTGCCTCGGTTTTCTCCTTTGCCGCAGTGGGAGGACGAGCAGGAAAGACAGACCGAGGAATCACAGCCAGTACGGCCGCCATATATGTTCTGCCCCACGCGTGCTCCAAATCGCCGCCTAGTTCCTTTGAAATAAGAAAAGCCTGCATGTCTGCTCTGCTGAAATCTCTTGTCATCGTGAACCGGATTTCGTCGTCGACATGCTTTCGAGCCAGAATCTCCTGTTGCGCGCTTTCATCGAAAATCGCGTTCAGACCTGCCAAGCCACCCTGCTTGTACCAATAGTAGACGTTCATCAACAGCATGACGCAGGATGCGCCGATCAGTAGCCATTTCCGTGCAACTGGCCGGACCATGAAGTGGTAGGTCGCGACACAGATGAAGATCGGATAGATTACTCTCGCACGGCTGCCAAAAGCTCCCGCCACGACGGCCGCAACGGTGATCGTAACCATGCAGTAAAGTATGAAGAACCCATTTGAACGGATAGCCTTGTACTTGCGCAAGAAGAGCAGCAGGCAAATCGGGAACAACACCGTGAACGCATTTGCGAACAGAAGAATTACACCCAACCCTTCGAATGGATCATAGGAATTTCGTCCCATTTCTGCGCGCATGTCGTAGGCAGCGGCAATGCCTGAGAGACCACCAAAGCGGGCAAACACAAGCACGACAGAGGCTGCACTGATAGTAAGAAAAATTACTGCCGTGATTGTAAGAGCTGTATTGTCAATAGCCCAGACATAGACACTTCGTCCCTTTATAGGCAAGTATTTCGTATCACGTACAAAGACATATACAGCTAATCCAAAGAAACTTATAATGCCCCATATACCAAACCAGTGCGGCCAGTCCAGGGATGGAAGACCAGGAAAGAAATTCCATGCAATCTGCATCATCGGGGCGATGTAGAAGCCATTGAAGAACAACAGGCCCGCAAGCGCAGCAGGGTCAAACGGGTCCATCTGGCCATAGGCCCACCGGACGAGATCACGGCCGATTAGGATGCCGCACATGGTCAGAGGGACCACGAACCAATGCAACAGCTCGGGATGCTGCAGAACAAGAAGCCCGGTGATGCATGTGCATATGAGGCTTGAGATGATGGTGTACATTGAGGAGGCGGCCTTTTAAGCAATGGGCACGCGAGCCTGCGGCAGCAACACGTTCTGCCGACATGGCGGAGTCCTACTCCAACCGGAGATGATGAAAGAAACCACAAAGGAGGCCTTTTTGCACTGCGGTATAACGCCTCTCGTGTCAGTTTATGGCCTCTCCCTCTCCAGGTAACCTAATGATCTTAGTTCGGCTCGCCTTGAAGACATTCGGTCTAGACCTGAATCCCGAAATTCACCGGGTGATGGCCCTTGTACCACTGGATGAACTTCGGCGGCCCCTCCTCCAGCGAGGTCTTGGGCTCGAACCCCAGGTCGCGCTGGCTGGCCTCGATGTCGGCATAGGTGGCCGGTACGTCGCCCGGCTGAGTTGGTACAGGCGGATCCCCAGCAGTGCCCGGGCGACATGAAAGCCGATGATGCCGGCGATACCGGTGACGAGGATGGTCATGGGATCTGTAAGCTTGAATGGATCTTGGGAACTCGTGCTTCCTCAGGCTGCCTTCATTTGCCGAAGCTTCTGCTCCCAGGCCCAGGCATGGGCGATGATCGTCTCCAGGTCGTCGAACTCTGGCCGGAAGCCC
>NZ_WUJP01000556.1 GCF_009806515.1 Geminicoccus flavidas
CCATGTGCTGGCGCGGCACGGCGCTGACCAGCCCCATCCCATGGCGGCGGGCATGGCCGGCCAGGATCAGGACAGCGTCCGGCGCCAGCCGGACATCCGCGTCCACGAACAGGAGCCAGTCGCCCTGGGCCTGCTCGGACAGTCGCTGACAGACATGGGCCTTGCCGCTCCAGCCGGCCGGCAGCGGCGGTGCCTGGAGCAGGCGGACGCGCGGGTCGCGCCCGGCATGGTCGCGCACGATTGCGGCCGTGGCGTCGGTCGAGCCGTCGTCCATCACCATGATTTCCAGCCGGACCCCCTGGCTGGCCCGTGCCGCATCCAGCGCCGGCCCGATATTGGCCGCCTCGTCGCGCGCCGGGATCAGAATTGAGACATGAGGTGACACTGGATCGGCAAGAGCCGATGGCGGGCGGCGCGCCAGTGCCCGGCGGTTGACCAGGCAGAGCACCGCTGGCAGGGCGGCGAGCAGCACGGCCAGCCAGCCCTCCACGGTCATGGCCGCTGCTCCAGATGGCCTGGCTGGAAACGCTCGCCATGCAGGCGCGCGCGCAGGCGGCGCCAGAGATCGTAGATCCCCCCCACCCCCTGGCGTCCCTCGACCAGCGCGCGGAACCGCCCGCGCTCGCGGCTGATCGCATCGGCGGCGAGCCGGTCCATGGTGGT
This sequence comes from Geminicoccus flavidas, assembly GCF_009806515.1. Taxonomy (GTDB): domain Bacteria; phylum Pseudomonadota; class Alphaproteobacteria; order Geminicoccales; family Geminicoccaceae; genus Geminicoccus; species Geminicoccus flavidus. The sequence goes on from NZ_WUJP01000556.1 coordinate 664, forward strand.
GCTGAGCGCCTGCTCCAGGCGCGCCAGCCGCTCGGGCTTGGTCAGTGTCGCGAGTTCGGCGGCGACAAGCGGCGGGCCGAACGCCACCAGCGCCTCCGCCCCGCGCTCGCTCCAGAAGCAGTAGTCGATCGCCAGCGGCACGAAGGCAGCGTCCGCGGCATGCTCGGGCAGGTGCGCGATGCCCGGCCGCAATGCCAAGGGCCGCGCGCGCACGTCCTGGAAGCTGCCCTGCGCGGTGATCCACAAGGCATGTTCCGGCCGGGCCAGGATCGCGCGTGCCCGGCGCAGGAACTCGACCGCACCCCGCCGGCTTTCCAGGTCCAGGCCGAAGGCACCGATCCGGGCGAAGAACCGGTATTTCTCGAGCATCGCCGCGTCGATTGGCGCGAACGAGGCGTAGCCGGGCAGCACGGTGCGGGCCAGGACGATATAGAGCACCGCATCCCACCAGGAGGGATGGTTGCTGTAGATCACCAGGGGCCGGCCGTTCGCGACGAGTTCGCCCCAGCGCGCCACCCGCAGCGCGTTCAGGTGCCGCTGCAGATAGTCCGTGAATTGCCGCGCCATGAACCCCCAGAGGAACGGCGAGCGCTGGGGCAGGTCCTGGGCTGGGGCCGTCACGGTGCTCGGCCCCTGGCATCGCTGTCCAGCGCGTCCGCGGCGATCCAGCCGGACATCATCACCATCGGCATGCCGGGCCCTGGATGGGCGGCCCCGCCGGCGAGGTAGAGGCCCTGCACCTGCCGGCTGCGGTTGCCGGGCTTGAAGGCGCCCAGGAACTTGCCGTGGCTCGCCAGCCCGTAGATGGCGCCGTTCAGCACCTTGTAGCGGTCGTGGATGTCCTGCGGGGTCAGGTGCCGCTCGACCACGATCCGCTCCTCCAGCCCGGTCATCCCGGCGGTGCGCTCGAGCTTGTCGATGATGACCTTCCGGTAGGACGGGAACATCTCCCGCCAGTCCTGGCCCGGCCGCAGATAGGGCGTGTGCACCAGGACATAGAGCGCCTCGCCGCCAGGTGGCGCCACGCCGGGCTCGGTGAGGGCGGGTGCCGCGAGATAGCAGGTAGGGTCGGGTGCCGGCCGGCCCTGCCGGTAGATATAGTCGAACTCCTCCTCCGGGTCGCGGGAGAAGACGAAGTCGTGGTGTGCGAGCTGCTCGTAGCGCCGGTCCAGGCCCAGATAGAGCACCACGCCCGAGCAGGCTGGCTCGAAGCCCTTGCGCGCGTAGTGCCTGGCCGCCTGCCCGCCCACCAGTTCCTGGTAGGTGCGGATCGCATCCATGTTGGACACCACCGCGTCCACCGGCTCCACACCGCCGGCAGTGCCGATCCCCCGCACCCGGCCACCCTGGATGTCCAGCCCGGTCACCTCCTCGCCGAGCCGGAACCGGCAGCCAACCGAGGTCGCGAGCTCCTGCAGGGCGGTCGCCACGGCGCGGGTGCCGCCCATCGGGTACCAGACCCCGTCGGCTGCCTGCATGTGTCCGATCGCGCACAGCACCGCCGGCGCGCCATAGGGCGAGGAGCCGACATACTGGGTGAAATGATCCAGCATCTGGGCCAGGCGCTCGTCCCTGACCTTGCCACGGATGGTGCCGGCGACCGACTGGCCCATGCGCAGGGCCAGGACATCGCGCAGGGTGGCTGGGTTCAAGTTCTCCTTGAAGTTCATCGTGTCGAACAGGTCTTCCACCGACTTCCAGAAGAAGAACCGTTCAGAGATCCCATGGAGGTTGGCGGCCAGATCCTGGAAGGCACGGTAGCCTCGCCCGGCCGAGGTGCCGGGCGCGAACGCGTCCATGGTGGCGGCCATGGCGCCCACATCCTCGAGGAGGTCGATCCGGCTGCCGTCGTCGAAGAAGCAGCGCCATTGCGGGTCGAGCCGCACCAGTTCCAGATGGTCGGCCAGCCGGCGTCCGGCCTCGGCGAAGATCCGCTCCAGCACCCGTGGCACGGTCAGGATGGTCGGCCCCATGTCGAAGCGGAAGCCGCCTTCCTCCAGGAGCGCCGCCTTGCCGCCCGCCCAGTCGTTCTTGTCGAACAGCACGACCTCGTGGCCCCTGGCGCCCAGCACGCAGGCTGCCGCCAATCCTCCCAGTCCGCCGCCGATCACTGCAACCTTCATCGCCCGTCCTCGCCTAGCCGCCGAACAGCGGCCTGACCCTGATCTCGATCGTCCGATCGCCCGACAGCTCGAACAACGCCCCGGAGAAGCTCGGGGGCGCGATGCGGCCGACATCGTTGCTGAAGCCATAGGGCTCGGTCGGCAGGCCCAGCCCATTGCGGTTGAGCTCGCCGCTGCCGTCCAGGTCCTGGTAGACCGCCACCGCGTAGCTGCCGGGCTCCAGGCCCGGGAACTGCACGTCTCTGCCCGGCACCACCGCGGCCTCGCTCGTCCCATAGAGGCAGCCCTGCTCGTCGAAGCTCTGGTTGCAGACCGCGATCCGGAGCACGCCCGCCGCCTCCGCCACGCCCGTGATCCGCACGGTGAGCGTGGCGGCGGAAGCAGGTGCGGCTGCCAGCAACAGCGCCATGGCCAGGATCGCCCTCATGCCGCCACCTCCACCCGCTCGTCCGCAGCATCGGCCAGAGGCGCCTCGTCCAGGATCGGCAGGTCGCGATGGTCGATGCCCAGGTCCTCCAGGAGCAGGCGCACGCTGATCCGCGCACCCTCGAAGATCACCGGCAGGCCGCTGCCCGGATGGGTCCCGCCGCCCACCAGATAGGTGCCGGGCGCGAACCGGTTGTGCGGCCGGAACCACAGCATCTGGCGCAGGTCGTGGGCGAGGTTGAAGGTGGCCCCGCGCCCGACCCGGAACTCGTCCTGCCAGTCGTTCGGTGTCACCGCCCGCTCGAACCGGATGCGCCGCTCGATATCGTCCAGGCCTAGATGGCGCAGTCGCTCCAGCACGAGCCGGCGGTAGCGGGGCAGCTCGGCCCGCCAGTCGATCCCGGCGCGCAGGTTGGGTACTGGCACCAGCACGTAGAGGCTGGCATGCCCGGGCGGTGCCATCCCGCCGTCGGTGAAGCCGGCATGCTGGACATAGATGGAGGGCTGCGGCGGCAGGATGCCTTGCTCGATCTCCCGGATGTTCTGCCGGTAGTCCTTGGCCAGGAGGATGGTGTGGTGGCCCAGTTCCGGCACCTCCCCTTCGATCCCCAGATAGAACATGAGAGTGGAGCAGGAGAGCCTGGCCCGGTCGATCCGGCGGTCGCCCCAGCGCCGCCGCACCGGTTCGGGCACCAGTTGCGCGATCGCACCCACGAAGTCGGCACCGATCACCACCGCGTCCACCTCGTCGCGGCTGCCGCCGGCATGGACCGCCTGCGGCCGACCACCCGCATACTCGATCCGCTCCACCTCCGTGCCCAGCCGGATCCGCGCACCCAGCCGCCGTGCCAGGGTGGCCATCGCCTCGGACACCGCACCGCAGCCACCCATCGGGTGGAACACGCCGTGCTCGTGCTCGAGAAAGCTCAGGATGGTGAACAGGCTTGGGCAGCGGAACGGCGACATGCCCAGATACTTACTCTGGAACGAGAAGGCGAGCCGGACCCGGGGGTCGGTGAAGTGGCGGCGCAGGTCGCGGTCCACCGAGGTGAACGGACGCAGCCGACCGAGCGAGGCCAAAACGTCCGGGCGCAGATAGTCGGTGATCCGGGTGAACGGGTTCTCCAGCACCGGCCGGAAGGCGGCGAGCTTTTGCCGGTTGTCGGCGAGGAAGCCCGCGACCTTCGGCCCATCGGCCGGCGACAGGGCCGCGATGTCCCGGGCCAGACGCTCGGGCGACGCGGAGGCGGCCAGCTCGCCGCCGCCCTCGAACACCAGCCGGTAGAGCGGGTCCAGCCGGCGCAGTTCGACCATCCGGTCGAGGTCCGCGCCGCAACTGGCGAAGATCTCCCGCAGGATCCGGGGGTAGAGGAAGAAGGTCGGGCCCAGGTCGAAGCGATAGCCGCCAGG
>NZ_WUJP01000557.1 GCF_009806515.1 Geminicoccus flavidas
TGCCGTGATCGTGCGGGTGCGCCCGCCGACCTGGCCTGCGCGCTCGTACAGGGTCACGCGGATGCCGGCCCGCGCCAGCAGCAGGGCAGCCGCAAGGCCACCCGGCCCGGCGCCGATCACGCCGACATGCGTCCTGCTCCTCGTCGGCATGATGCCCGCCCCGCGCCGCCCCGTGGATCCGAGCCGCACCTCCGCGCGATGGGCCTGGACCGGCCGGTGCGCATGGAAGTCACCGCTCGATCAGGCGAACTAATTCGCCGATGCGGAACGGCAAGGGATTGCCGATCGATTATTTTCCGGCACTGCTCGGCGATGCATTCCGATGGCAATGCCTTGCCACTGCAGGTAAGCGAATGGCCAGCATTTGATGAAATATAGTCATACGTCGCCTGCCGGATCCTGGATCACCGCAGCGTGGCCATTGGCTGCATCCGGCTGCCCCAGCGCTCGATGAAGGGCTGCCAGCGCCGGCGGACCAGGGTGATCTCGTCCTGTGCCAGCCGGTGCTCCGCCTTGCGATAGCTGGCCACTGCCCGCAAATGGGCCTGGAACTTCGGCAGCCCGTCCTCGAAGCCCGGCAGGTTCAGCTCGGTGAAGATGCGCTCCAGCTCGCATAGCGGGTCGCGCTCGACATCCTCGAAGCGCACGGTGCAGCCAGAGCCCGGCGGCAGGGCCGCGAAGTCGCCCAGCAACCGGTCCATGAGGGCCGGATAGGTTTCCAGCACCAGCGCCTCGACATCGACCTCGGCCCGTTGGATCGCCAGCTCGCGGAACAGGGTCCGGAACATCCGCACCGCCGATGCATAGACGGTGAGCGGATCGCGGTGGACATGGATGAACCGGGCGTCCGGCCAGATCGAGCGGATCAGCGCGATCCGGGCACTGTGGGCCGGGTTGCGCACCAGGAGCGGCCGGCGCCCCTGCTGCACGGTCATCTTGACCAGGTAGCGCTCGAGCGTCGCAGAGAAGCGGCGCAGCTCATCCGGCCCGGCACCGTTGAGGAACAGGCCAGGCACCAGCCAATCGCCGGCCCGGCGCGGGAAGTACACGCCGTGATAGAACGACCAGGGCGACAGGTTGGCGATTGCGAGCTCGTCCTCCTGCGGCAGGTCTGGGGCCAGCGGCACCCGGTCGATCAGCCGGGTCTTGGGATAGAACTGCTCGATGAACGGCCGCACCAGCTGCGCCAGGCCCAGCGCCTCCTGGGGCAGGCCCACCGCGATCGGCGGCAGGATGCCGAACCCGTCATGCCGGCTCAGCAGGTTGCTCAGATGGGTCGTGCCGCTGCGCCAGTAGCCCACCACGAACACCGGTGCCGGCAGCGCCTCCTTGGGCGGCAGCCAGTGGCCGGCGGCGGCTTCGGCGAGGGTGAAGGGCAGCCGGCCGACGGCGGTGGCCAGGGCCAGGGCCGGGACGTGCCAGCGCCCGGGCGGGATCGACCCGGCCTTGGCCAGGAGCGCCGCCAGGACCCGCAGGTCGGCACCCGCCAGCGGGTGGAATACCCGGTGCGCCCTGCCCCGCCCGCGCGATGCCGGTGCCGGCAGCCATCCCATCGCTTCTCCACCATCTTGCCGCCAGTCGGGCCCATTCGCCCTCCAGCCCTGAAGAGGTAACTCGATGCCGCGGCCGTGCCAGGGCCATCGGCGCCGGCTGCCAGCTTGGCTATGGGGCTGCCGGCTGACGCTCCAGCCAGTCCCTAAGCACGGCAATCTCCCCCTCCTGGGCGGCGATGATCTCCTCGGCCAGCTTCCTCAGCTCCGGATCCTTGCCATATTGGAGCTGCACCCTGGCCATGTCGATCGCTCCCTCGTGGTGCGGGATCATCACTTGCGCGAACAGCCTGTCCGCATCGGTGTCGGGCGGCAGCATCATGGCGGCGTGCATCTTCTCGTTCGCAGCCTCCATGGCTTCGCGCGCGGGGCTGGTGGCGCCGCTCGAACCTGTCGAGCCGGTATCGGCGCCCGGAACCGCCTGCTCGGGCACATGGCCCTCATGCACCGCTTCCTGAGCGATGGCGAAGCTTGCCACCAGCAGGCTGACCACGACCAAGGCCACGAGAAACTTAGCGGATCGCATCTACGTCTCCGTTGCTTCCTGGACGAATGATGAGGCCGGCCGCGATCGCCTGTGGCTGCCGGAGGCTTAGGCTCCTGGCTCCGGCCTCGCAGCGTGGCCAAGCGTGCCTGAGGGCTCAGGCTGATATTGCGCAGGGCATAGGCGGCTTCAACAGTTGGCGGAGCTCGCTGGTCCGGCCCCAATCCGGCATGAGTGACCTTTCCAGCTCATACATGTCACAGAGGATTCCTGAGAATTGCAAAAAATTAATATTTAATTTGACCACGTCCGCGCGAAGGCGGAACCTGTCGGGCCATAGTGTCAGGATCTATGAGGAACAGGCATTATGGCGAAGCTGACCGGCACGAATGGCAACGACCGCATCACTGGCACGCGGCTCGATGACACGATCGACGGCCTGAACGGCAACGACACGCTCTACGGCCGGGCCGGCAACGACCTGCTCTATGGCCGTCAGGGCAACGACC
>NZ_WUJP01000558.1 GCF_009806515.1 Geminicoccus flavidas
AGATCCATGGCGAGGACGGCAACGACCTAGTGAGCGGCGGCGCCGGCGATGATTTCATCCATGGCGGCAATGGCCGTGACCGGCTGTGGGGCGACGAGGGCCACGACAAGATCTGGGGTGGGGCCGGCAACGACGACCTCTATGGCGGGGCCGGCAACGACGTGCTGCGCGGCGAGGCGGGCAACGACAAGCTGTGGGGCCAAGACGGCTTCAACATGTTGAGCGGTAGTGAGGGCGACGACGAGCTTTATGGTGGCAACGGCCGCGACCGCCTGTGGGGTGATGCGGGCAACGACAAGGTCTGGGCCAGCCAGGGCAATGACGACCTTTATGGCGGGGCCGGCAACGACGCGCTGCGCGGCGAGGGTGGCAACGACCGGATCTGGGGCGATGCCGGGTTCGACGCACTGAGCGGTGGTGCTGGCGACGACACCATCCTGGGCGGCGACAATCGCGACCGGATCTGGGGCGATGCCGGCAACGACCAGCTCTATGGCCAGCATGGGCCGGACGACTTGTATGGCGGGCTGGGCAATGACCTGCTGATGGGCGGGGACGGCAACGACACGCTGTTCGGTGGCGCTGGCGCCGGTCGCGAGGATGATCCTGTCGACGGGGTAGAATGGACCGATCAAGGCGTAGTCCAGGATGGTGACGACCGTCTCGAAGGTGGTGCCGGCGACGACCGGATCTTCGGCGGCACGGGCAACGATCTCATTCTCGGCGGAGACGGCAACGACTATCTTGCGCCCGGGCCTGGAACCAGCGTGGTCTATGCGGGTGCCGGCGCCGATCGGATCGAGATGCCCTACGAAGGCTGGTACGCTCAGGACGTGGGCAGCGGCTCGATGATCCTGTTCGCCGGCGACGGCGCCGACCATGCCCTGGGCGGCTGGCTCGACGACAACATGCGCGGCGAAGCCGGCGATGACCAGCTGCATGGCGGCTATGGCGACGACCGGCTGGATGGCGGCGACGGCAATGACTGGCTCTTCGGTGACTATGGCGACGACCGGATCATCGGTGGGGCCGGCAACGACGTCATCTCGAGCGGCAACGGCTCCGCCATCCTGACCGGCGGCGATGGGAGCGACACTTTCAGCTATCGAATGTACAATCCGGACGGGGCATCCGATTATCCAGACTACTATTTCGACCAGGTGAGCGATCTGATCAGCGACTTCTCGCCCGGCGACCGGCTGGCGATCAGCTGGCAGCAGAGCTTCGAGGCCGAGGGCACTCATGTGCGCTACGACTTCAGGCCATCAGACCTGGATTCCGACGGGAACGGCGTGATTGACGAGGCCGACCATGCCGTCAGCAAGGCCATGGCGAGCTTCAATGGCCAGTCAGCGGACAGCCTCACCATCAATCTCGGGGAACTGTTCGGCTCCGTGACGATGCGCCACTCCGGTCAGCCGGACAATGGCATCCCGCCTCATGACCTGCCGCCATCCGGCGGCGACCTGGGCCATGGCACGGTCACCTTGTTCGGCGTGACCAGCCTGACCGCCGCCGACTTCGTGACCTGATCGGCGGGACGCCGTCCGTTCAGATCTGAGTCAGCCCGAAGACCCCGCCGCCGATCACCACCGCCAGCCCCAGCAGGACCAGCAGCCCGTCGCCCACCAGCAGCGCCATGCCGAACAGGGCGATCGCCGCCATCGGGAAGGTGCTGGCGAACGGGATCAGCTCCAGGCCGGGCACGGTCAGCGACAGGAGGATGCAGAGCAGGGCGATGATCCGGACCCAGATGCCGCGGGTCATGAAGGTGAGCCGCCCGTGGAACAGCCGGTCCGCCCAGCCGGCGATCCTGCGCATCTTGTCCATGGCCTTCTCCAGCCGCTCGCCCTGCACGCTGCGCCGGCCGAGAAAGCCCGGAATCCACAGATGGTCGCGCCCGAGCAGCATCTGGCCAGCGACGATCACAATCAGCAGGGCGATTACCGTGGGCAGGCCCGGGATCCCGCCGATCGGCGACATCTCCAGAAGGGCCGGGACCAGGAGGAACGGCCCGTAGCTGCGCTGGCCGACCGCCTCCTTCATCTCGTCCACGGACACCTGGTCCTGCTCCCTCCCCTGCTCGGCCAGCGCGTCCAGGATGTCGCCCAGGCTGCGCGCTTCGGTTGTTCCGCTCAAATCCGCATCCATGGCTGAAGTAGTGGGTGCCGCTTCCGCTAGGCCCGGCAGTCATCCAACCTGCCAGACGGCCACCGGTTCTGCGGAAGGCGCTAGCCATCGCCCTCCCGGGCAAGCCGCAGCGGCAGGCTGTTCTGGACCGCCGTGGCCGCGATGGCGGCCTGGCCCATCGCCACGCTGATCTGGGCCAGCCCCTGGACCACGTCGCCCGCCGCATAGAGGCCGGGCACGGTGGTCTGCTGGTGCGCGTCGACAATGAGCGCACCGTCCGCGTCGTGCGCAGCGCCCAGGGCCATCGCGAGCGCGGAGCGGGCATGCAGGCCCAGTGCCACGTAGAGCGAATCGAACCGGTGCGTCTGGCCGCGCGTCGTCCGGACGGCGAAGCAGTCGCCCTCGATTGCGAGGTCGGTGGCGGGGGCCTCGATGATGTCGATGCCGGCGTCCTGAAGCGTGCGGCGCTCGTCCTCGGGCAGGTCCCAGGGCTCCCGGAGGGTGAGCAGGCTGAGATCGGCCGTGTAGCTGCGCAGGAGCAGCGCCTCGCGGATCCGGCATTTGCCGGATCCGGCAAGGGCGATGCGCCGGCCGATGATCTCGAAGGCATCGCAGATGGGGCAGTAGCGCAGGAGGCCGCGTGCCACCGCCTCATCCAGGTGGGAGAGATCGAGCGGCGGCGGGACGTCGTCGGTGCCGGTCGCCAGCAGCACGGTCGCCGCCTCGTGCCGGCTGCCGTCGTCCAGCCACGCCACGAAGCCACCACCGGGCCGCGACTCCAGCCGCTCGATCCGGCCGAGGACGAGTTCCGCCCCGTAGCGCTGTGCCTGCTGGCGCATCCGCGCCAGGAGCTCGGTGCCGGGGATCCCGTCGGGGAAGCCCGGATGGTTGTGCGATACCGGGATCCAGGCGGCTCGGCTCGCTCCGGTATCGACCAGCAGGCATCGCCGGCGGAAGCGAGCCAGATAGATCGCAGCAGTCAGCCCCGCGGGGCCGCCGCCAATGATCAGGCAATCCATGAACCAACCAATGCCGTGTCCGATGCCAGAAGGTCTCTCAACGGGAGGCGGCGCCCGAACGTTCCATGGAACGGCATGACCGGACGGGCGGTTCTCCTAGAAGGAACCGCATGGAGCGCAAGATGAACAACCAGGATCGCCAGCGTGAACCACGGCGCAGGCCCGGACCGGACCGGCCGGCGGACCGGCGTTCGGAGCGGGGAACCGTCCTGGACGGGCCGGAGGGCCGGGACGACATGCTGCCCGCCAGCGAGCAGGAGGACGGCCGCTTCGACGAGCGCAGCCGTGGTTTCCTCGAGCGCGGCCTCTCGATCCTGCCGCCCGGCTGATGGCAGCACAAGCATGACCGGCCCGGTCACCTACCCGCCCCTCGACCAGCTCAAGCCGGTGGCGGATGGGATCTGGATCGTCGACAGCGGCCCGCACCGGATGCTGGGCATACCGATGCCGGTCCGGATGGCGGTGGTGCGCCTGGCGAGCGGCGATCTAATCCTCCATTCGCCGACCCGCTACCACCAGCCGCTCCGGCGGCAACTGGAGGAGGTCGGCCGGATCCGGCACCTCCTGGCACCGAACATTGCGCACTGGTCCTATCTCCAGACCTGGCAGCGGGAATGTCCCGGCACGGTGACCTGGGCGGCACCGGGGCTGCGGGAACGCCGGCAGGTCCAGCAGTCCGGCCTGCGGATCGACCACGACCTGTCCGGGCGGGCACCGGCCGAATGGGCCGACGAGATCGAGCAGGTGGTCGTCCCGGGCGGCGGCGGCTTTGCGGAGGTGGCGCTGTTCCACCGCAAGAGCCGCACCCTGCTCCTGACCGACTTGGTCGTGAACGTGGAGACGGAGAAGCTGCCTGCCCTGATGCGGCTGGGCACGCATCTGGTCGGCAGCGCCGCGCCGGACGGGCAGGCACCGATCTATCTGCGGCTGGTCATCAACATGAAGCGGAGCCAGGCCGCTCCGGCAGCGCGCCGCCTGATCGACCTGGCACCGGAACGGGTGATCTTCAGCCACGGACGCTGGTTCGAGCGGGACGGCACGCTGGCGCTGGCCCGCTCGCTGCGCTGGCT
>NZ_WUJP01000559.1 GCF_009806515.1 Geminicoccus flavidas
GACCCGCTGAGCTTCAGGCTCGGGCGAGCAATTCGGCCGCCTCCTCTTCGCTCAGCGCCGCCGGCCGCTCACAGCGGTCCTCAATCGTGATCACCCGGCCCTGCTCGCTGGCGGCAAGCAGCCCCTCCATCACCGCGGTGACATGGAGGCCGAGCCCGCCCGCCAGCCGCGGCGTGCGGCCCTCCCGGATCGCTCGGGCGAACTCGGCGACGCCCAGGCCGCGGTCATTGGCGTGGATCGGCGCATCGAAGGGGTAGTTGGCCTTGCCGAACACCCGCTCCCGCGTCGGCAGCTCTCGCCAGCCATCCGCCCGCGTGCCGAGCTCGACGACCCCGCCCATGAAGTTCGGGTCAGGCACCCTGAGGGACGCCCTAGTGCCGTAGAGCTCGATCGGCCGGTGGCCGTGCGCCTCGACGTCCCAGCTCGCCCCGAACATGACCTTGGCACCGCTGGCGAAGTCGAGCAGGCCCATGATCGTGGTGGCGACTTCCGGACGGATGGTCTGCCCCTGCATCGGCCCCGGTGCCGTCACCACCCGCTCCGCAATCCCGGTCGCGGCCAGGGCCGCCACCCGCTCAACCGGGCCCAGGAGCTGGACCAGCTGGGTGACATAGTAGGGGCCCATGTCGAACACCGGCCCGCCGCCCGGCTGGAAGTAGAAGCCCGGCGACGGGTGCCAGTGCTCCATGCCGCGCGACAGCACGAAGGCGGTGCCGGCGGTGATCGTGCCGACCTCGCCCTCGTCGACCAGCTTGCGCGCGAGCTGTCCGCCCGGCCCCAGGATCGTGTCGGGCGCCACGGCCAGATGAACGCCCCTGCGCCTGGCCAGTGCCGTCAGCTCGCGGGCACCCGCCAGTGAGGTCGCCAGCGGCTTCTCGCTGTAGACATGCTTGCCGGCCTCCAGGGCCGCGCCCGACACCTCCACATGGGCGTTGGGGATGGTCAGGTTCAGGACGATGTCGACCTCGTCCGCACCGAACAGCTCCGGCACGCTCAGGGCGCGCAGACCGTACTTGCCTGCGAGTACCTGGGCGATCTCCGGGCGGAGATCGGCGCAGGCGCGGATCTCGATGTTGGCAAAGCGGGGCGCATTGCGGCAGTAGATATCGGCGATCGTGCCGCAGCCGATGATGCCGACGCCCATCTTCCTCGTCATCGGTTCACCAGCTCCGCATGGTGGCGAGCGAGCGCCGGGCAAAGCGCAACCCGTCGCTCGGCTTGTCGTGCTCGGCGATCCAGTGCTTCGTGCCGGCCTGCTTCAGCGCCGGGACGATCAGCCTCCAGTCCAGCATACCATGGCCGACATCGGCCCAGCCGTCCTCGCCATTGTCCGGATCGGGATCGATGTCCTTGACGTGCGTGGCGACGATCCGCTCGCCATAGCGTCGGATCCACTCGGTCGGATCCTCTCCGCCCCGGGTCACCCAGGCCACGTCGCACTCCCAGAGCACGTCGTCGGAGGCAGCGAGCAGATGCTCCATCGGCCGGCTGCCGTCAGGAAGCTGCGCCATCTCGAAGTCGTGGTTGTGCCAAGCGAGGCTCAGGCCCGCCGACTTCAGCCGGGTGGCATAGCCGGCCAGCTCGGCACCGATCCGCATCCAGCCCGGCGTATCGCCTGGCCGGTCACCCGGCTGGAGGAACGGGATCACGACCGTCTCCAGCCGCAGCGTCTCGGCAATGCGCAGGATGCCGTCCAGGCCGGCGCGGAACCGGTCGATCCCGATATGGGCGGTGGGCGAGCTGAGGCCAGCGGCGGTGATCGCCTCTGCCAGCCCGCTGATGTCCTCCATCAGGGCACCGTAGGGCTCGACCTTGCGGTAGCCGAGTTCGGACAGCTCGGCGATCCGTGCCGCCAGCGGCGGAAATTCGCGGAGCGAATAGAGCTGCAGTCCGGGTGCGATGGTCATGGCGTCTTCCAGGAAGGAAAGATGGGGGCCGGTCAGAGCCGGCGGCCGTCCTTGCGGTCGAACAGGGAGATCCGGTCCTGCGGCAGGCCGAGCGCCAGCCTGGTGCCGGGAGTGATCCGCGTGTCGCTGCCGGTGCGCACCGCCAGGAGATCCGGGCCGGAGCGGGCCCAGAGCAGCGTGTCCGCCCCCATGGGCTCACTCATCTCGACGACGAAATCGTCCCAGTCGCCCTGATCCGCCGGCTGCAGATGCTCAGGCCGGATGCCCAGCGTCACTTCGTGCCCGGGCCCGGGCTGCCCGTCGAAGGCATAGCCGTCCAGCCGCAGCACATGGCTGTCAGTGGCAAAGCGCCAGCCAGATACTCCGTCCGGCAGCAGCCGCCCGTCCACGAAGTTCATGCGCGGGCTGCCGACGAAGCCGGCGACGAAGCGGTTGGCCGGGCGGTGGTAGATCTCGTGCGGGGTGGCGAGCTGCTGGATCCGCAGGTCCTTCATTACCGCAATCCGGTCGGCCAGGGTCAGCGCCTCGATCTGGTCGTGGGTGACGTAGATCATGGTCGAGCCTAGCTGCTGGTGCAGCCGCTTGATCTCGACGCGCAGCTCGTTGCGCAGCTGGGCGTCCAGGTTGGAAAGCGGCTCGTCGAACAGGAACACGTCGGCATCGCGCACGAGTGCCCGGCCGATCGCGACGCGCTGGCGCTGCCCGCCGGAGAGCTGGTCCGGTCGGCGGTCGAGCAGGTGGTCGATCTGGAGCATGGCCGCGGCCTTGGCGACCCGCCGCTCGATCTCGTCCTTCGGCGTGCCGGCCATGCGCAGGCCGAACGACAGGTTCTTGCGCACGCTCATGCGCGGGTAGAGCGCATAGGACTGGAACACCATGGCGATGCCCCGGTCCTTCGGCTCCTCCCAGGTGACGTTGCGCCCGC
>NZ_WUJP01000560.1 GCF_009806515.1 Geminicoccus flavidas
CAATCCAGATCTGCCCGGTCTCCACCTCCAGCAGTCCGGCGATCGCGTTGAGCAGGGTGGACTTGCCACACCCCGAGGGGCCCAGGAGGACCAGGAACTCGCCCTCCTCGATGTCGAGGTCGAGATGGTCGAACACGGTCAGGCTGTGGAACGCCACCGAGATGTCGCGCAGGGAGACTTCGGCCATCGCCCCTATCCCTTCACCGCGCCGGCGGCGATGCCGCGCACGAACCAGCGCCCGGACAGGAAGTAGACGGCGAGCGGCACCAGGGCCGTCAGGATGGTCGCCGCCATGTCGATATTGTAGGCGCGCTCGCCCTGGGTCGAATTAACGATGTTGTTGAGCTGGACGGTCATGGGCAGGTTCTCCCGGCCGGCAAAAGTCAGGCCGAAGATGAAGTCGTTCCAGATGCCGGTGACCTGCAGGATCGTGGCCACGACGATGATCGGCGTGGACATGGGCAGGAGGACATGGGTGAAGATCGTCCAGAACCCGCCGCCGTCGATCCGCGCGGCGTTGAACAGTTCCACCGGCAGCGACGCGTAAAAGTTGCGGAACAAGAGCGTCATGATCGGCATGCCGAACACGACATGGACGATCACGATGCAGGCCAGCGAGTTGTAGATGCCGGCCTGGGAGAACAGCCGGACTAGCGGGTAGAGGAACACCTGGTAGGGGATAAAGGCGCCAGCCAGCAGGATGCCGAACAGCAGGTTGGCCCCGCGCACCCGCCAGAACGACAGGGCATAGCCGTTCACCGCACCGGCCAGGATCGACAAGACCAAAGACGGGATCAGGATCCGAACCGAGTTCCAGAAGCCCACGCTGATGCCGTTGCATTCAAGTCCGGTGCAGGCCTCCGACCAAGCCCTGATCCAGGGCTCGACCGTGAATTGCGCCGGCAGGGCCAGGATGTTGCCCTCCCACACCTCGGCCATGGGCTTGAGCGAGGTGGTGACCATGATCCAGAGCGGCAGGAGGAAGAAGGCCGCCGAACTCAGGAGGAAGGCATAGACCCCGATTCGGGCGATGCCGATCCGTCGGGGCCGCCGGCCGCTCGGCATGTCTGCCGTCATGGGCGCCATCATGCGCGCCTCCCCGTCTCGCGGACGTAGCGGGCGTAGATCCAGGGCGCCAAGATCGCCACCACCGTGACCAGCATCATGGTGGCGGCCGCAGTCGCCAGGCCGATATTGTTGCGCTCGAACAGGTGGTCCATGACGAACTTGGCGGGGACTTCCGAGGCGATGCCGGGCCCGCCCCGGGTCATGGCGACCACCAGGTCGTAGAGCTTCACCACCTGGACCGCGAGCAGGACGGTGGCGGTGACCACCATCGGCCCGATTAGCGGCAGGGCGATCGAGAGGTAGGCGCGCCAGGCCGGGATGCCGTCGACCCTGGCCGCCTTCCACAGATCCTCGTCCACCCCGCGGAGCCCCGCCAGCAGGATCGCCATCACCAGGCCCGAGGCCTGCCAGATCCCGGCGATCACCAGCGTGTAGATCACCATCTGCTGGTTCACGATCCAGTCGAAGGTGAAGTCGGCGAAGCCCAGGTCGCGCACCAGCTTCTGCAGGCCCAGCGTCGGGTTGAGGAACCACTGCCAGGCGAGCCCGGTGACCACGAGCGACATGGCGTGCGGGAACAGGAACACGGTGCGCAACACCCCTTCAGCCCGCACCCGCTGGTCGATGAACACCGCCAGGAGGAAGCCAAACACCAGGCAGCCGCCGATGAACAGCACGCCAAAGATGCCGATGTTGATCGCCGAGAGGAGGAAGCGGTCGTTGGCGAACAGCCGCCCGTACTGCTGCAGGCCCGCCCAGTCCTGCACCGGCAGGAGCTTTGAACTGGAAAAGGACAGGCGCACCGTCCACAGCATGCAGCCGAGATAGACGACAATCACCACTGCCATGAGCGGCAGGAGCGCCAGCTTCGCGCCCAGCTGGCGGCGCCATCGGGCAGGCCGGGCATCCGCCCGGCCTGCCAGCGCGCGGGCAGTGGCCGCAGCCGGGATGCGCGCTGTCACCATGGCGGTCAACCCGCCGCCTGCATGGCACCGATGAACTGTTCCACGAACTGGTCGGTGGTCATGCCCTGGTTGTTCCAGAACTGGGTGATCACGTCGTCCAGGGCACCGGACAGGTCGGGGCTGATCAGGAAGTCGGTGGTGGGCACCTGGCGGGCCGGGTCCTTCAGGGCAGCCGCCCCCTTCTGCGCGCACGCATCCATGCCCGAGACATCGACATCGAGCCGGGACGGCACCGAGCCCTTGATCGTGTTGAAGGCGATCTGAGTCTCAGGCGCGAACATGACTTCGGCCAGGGTGGCCTGGGTCTCGTTGGCGCTGCTGGCCCCATCGACCACCGGGAAGACGAACACGTCGCCGCCCATCAGGTAGCCGCCCTGGCCGACGATGGCGCAGCCATAGTCCTGATCGGCGACCTGGCCGGCCGCGGTGAACTCGCCCTTGGCCCAGTCGCCGATCACCTGCATTCCGGCCTTGCTGGTCAGCACCATGGCCGTCGCGTCGTTCCAGTTGCGGCCAGGGCTGCCGGCATCGGTCAGGCCCTGGAGCTGCTTGAACAGCTCGGCGACCTTGCGGAATCCGTCGCTGCGCACCGCCTCCTGGTCGCCGTCGCGATAGATCCGGTAGTAGAGATCGGTGCCTCCGTCGCCGACCAGCATGGCGTTGAACAGGCTGCGCTCCTGCCAGGGCTGGCCGCCCTGGGCCAAGCCGATCAGCCCGGCCGCCTTCAGCTTCTCGCCGGCCGCCGCCACGTCCGCCCAGCTGGTGGGCTCGGCGATGCCGTGCTCCTCGAACAGCTTCTTGTTGTACCAGAGCCAGTTGATCCCGTGGATGTTCACCGGGATCGCATAGACCTTGCCGTCGCGGGTGATCGCCTCGGTCAGTGCGGGCGGCAGCACGTCCTGCCACTTGCCCTCGGCGGCGACCGCGTCCAGGTCGGCCAGCAGCCCGTTGGCGACCAGCTCGTCGAACTGCTTGCCGGTATTGAACTGCATGGCGGTGGGCGGATTGCCGCCGACGATCCGGTTGATCCCGGCGGTGCGCGCGGCCTGGCCGCCGGCGATCGCACTGTCGACCCAGGTGCCGCCGGCCTCGGTGAACGCGTCGGCGAACACCTTCACCGCGGCACTCTCGCCGCCCGAGGTCCACCAGTGCAGCACCTCGGCGCGCATCTCGGCCCGGGCCGTCAGCGGTGCAGCCGCCAGCATCGCGGTGGCCAGGCAGGCCAGGCGGAACGTACGCATGGTTCGACCTCCCGATCGTTATGTCGTTCCCATCATGCAATCGTTTGCATCATCGTTTGACAAGCCCTTTTTCTATGTCCAAGAGAAATTCATGAGTATCGACGACAGCACGCGCCCGCGCGACGCCGTGAAGTCTGGTGGCGTGCAGCGCGCCGCCAGGCGGCGGGTGACCAAGATCGAGGATGTGGCGGCCCTGGTAGGGGTCTCGGCCTCCACGGTCAGCCGGGCCCTGGCGCGGCCCGAGCGGGTCCTGCCGGAAACTCGTGCCCGCATCCTGGAGGCGGTACGGCAGACCGGCTACACGCCCAATCCGGCCGCCCGCACACTGCGTGCCGCGCGCTCGATGAACGTGCTGGTGGTGCTCTCCTCGCCAGGCCATGACGAGCCGATGGTCAGCGCCTTCTTCAACGAGCTGCTGATGGGTATCGACTTGGCGCTGTCCGCCGCGGGCTACGGCATGCTGCTGGGCAACCTCTACCAGAGCGTCGAGCGCGAGGAGCGGGTGGTCAACCTGGTGGCCGCCGGCCAGGTCGACGGCGTACTCCTGATGCTGAACCGCATGCCCAAGGCGTCGGGGCGCAGCCTCACCGATTCCGGCGTGCCGATGGTGAGCGTCACCGCGCCCGCGGCCCCCGGCCTGCCCCTGGTCGCCATCGACGAGGAAGCGGCGGCCGCCGCGGTGGCGCGCCATCTCCTGGAGCTGGGCCATCGCCGGTTCGGCTATCTGGGCGGGCCGGCGGACCACGCAATCGAGCAGCGCCGCTGCGCGGGCTTCATGGCGACATTGGCCGATGCCAGGATTGGCGCGGATGCGGTGGTGCGCTACCCCGGCGACTTCCGGGTGGGCTCCGGGCGGCGCGCCGGCCAAGCATTCGTCGCGGACCGGACGCGGCCGAGTGCCGTGTTCGCGATCAGCGACGAGATGGCGATCGGCTTCATGAAGGAGGTTCGCCAGAGTGGGCTGGCCGTCCCGGCCGACCTGTCGCTGGTGGGCTTCGACGGCATCCCGTTCGCGGAATTCTGCGAGCCGCCGCTGACCACGGTACGCCAGCCGCGTGAACTGATCGGGCGCAGTGCCGCCGAGCTGCTGGTGGCACTGATGCAGGGCACGGAGCTTGCCGCAGAGCAGCGCTGCATTCGCTTCAAGGCGGAGCTGTGGCTGGGCGGTACGACCGCACCGCCCAGGACCTGACCGGTCAGGCCGACGCGACCAGGACCGCCACCGGCAGCCGCCCGAGCAGCTCGGACAGGTCCACTTCCCCGCCCTGCACCGCCACCCCGCGGCCGGTCAGCAGGCAGCGCAGCCTGGTCCCGTCGGCCAGGTCAAGCTCGCCGATCTGGGCCTGCCGCACCGGCCCGCGCGCCGGGAAGCGGGCGGCGGCCACCACCAGCACCTCCCCCTCGTGCCGGCGCAAGAAGGCCACCACGCGCTCGCCGTCCGTGCCGGTGGCGGGAAGACCCCGGTAGCTGCCGGCCGCATACAGGTCCGGGCGCAGCTGCCGGTCGCTCAGGAGCAGATGGATCGCCGCCAGCTTGAAGCTGCCGTCCTGCCAGTCCTCCAGCAGCCGCGGCAGGGTACCGGCCTGGTCGTCGCGCAGCATGGCAGTCACCTCTTCTAGCCGACGGGCGCGCAGGCCGTAATCGACCGGCCGGCGGTTGTCCGGGTCGACCATGCTGAGGTCCCACAGATCCGCACCCTGGTAGATGTCGGGCACGCCGGGCGAAGTCAGCTTCAGCACGGTCTGGATCAGGGAGTTGCTGGCACCCAGTGCCGCGACCTTCTGCGTGAACGGCCGGAACGCATCGAGGAAGGCAGCCGAAGCAGAAGTGTCCAGCGCGTCGTCGACGAAGCCCAGCATCGCCGCCTCGTACTGCTCGTCCGGATCGCCCCAGGTCGAATGGACCTTCGCTTCGCGCATGGACTTGGTGATCGCCTCCTTCAGCCGCGTGGCGAAGCCGGCCATGGCCTCGGCGTCGACCGGGCCTTCCAGGAGCTCGATCGGCCAGGCACCCACCAGGAGCTGGTAGAGCAGATATTCGTCGTTGCGGTCCGGGGGCGCCTTGCCTTCCACGTCGCCGCGCCTGGCGCGCAGGATTCGGCTCCAGCCGCTCACCTGCCGCTGCCACTCGTCGGGCAGCTCGGACAGCACGACCAGCCGCGCGCGCGTATCCTCGCCGCGCTTGGTGTCATGGGTGGCGCTCGACAGCATGGCCTGCGGCCACCGCTCGGCCCGCTGCTGGTTGGCGCGGTGGAAGGCGGCCAGCGGCGTGCCGAACCGGTCCGGATGGCCGCCCACCTCGTTCAGCGCCACGAAGCGGTTGAAGCGGTAGAAGGCGGTGTCCTCCAGCCCCTTGGCCATCACCGGCCCGCTGAGCTGCTGGAACTTCATGGCACAGCGCCTTGCGGCATAGCGGCTGAAACCGCTGCCGGGTGCCGCCACCAGCCGGCCGGACAGGAGCCCGTCCAGGAAGTCGAACACGCTGTCGTCCAGGTCGGAGCGATGACGGCGTGCCTGGGCCAGCGCCCATGCCAGGTCGCGCTGGTCCTCCTCCGAGAAGTCGCCGTCCAGGCTCAGATAGTTGCGGTAGACCGGGAAGCAGGCGATCGTCTCGCCGATGGCCTGCTCCAGGATGTTCTGGGTGAAGTCGGCGGTGCGACGGTTCTGCCGGGCGACCCTGGCGGCATCGCGGGCCAAGACCTTCAGCTCGCTCGCCATCTCGGTCTGCATGATCCGCAGCTTGCAGAGCCGGACGATGTCGTGGAACGGCGTGTCGACCCCAGTGAAGCCGGTATAGAAGGCAGAGAATGGCTCCTCGCCCGCCGGGTCGACCAGCGCGCCCGTCAGTAGATTCAGATATTCGTAGCCGGTGGTGCCCTCGATCGGCCAGTCCTCGCGCAGGCTCTCGTGCTGCGAGAGGATCTTCTCGACCACGAGGTAGAAGGAACGCCCCTCCTCCCCCTGGAACGCCTTGCGCCGCAGGCGCTCCAGATACTGGCGCGGGTCGAACAGCCCGTCGACATGGTCGATCCGCAGCCCGTCCAGCACGCCCTCGCGCATGAGGCGGAACACCAGCTGGTGGGCATGGTCGAACAGGTCGGGCAGCTCCATGCGCAGCCCGGCCAGGCTGTTGATGTTGAAGAACCGCCGGTAGTTGATGTCGTCGCCGGCCACCCGGTAGTGGGCGACCCGCCAGTGCTGGTCCTGGATCAGCGCGTCCAGCTCGTTCCAGCTATCCGGCTCGCCCGGCCGCCCGTTCAGCCGCGACACTGCGGCGTGCACCGCCGCGCGCAGCTCGACATTGTCGCGCACCAGCTCGGCCAGGTCGCGCTTCAGCCGCTCGGCGCGACGCACGATCTGCGGGCGCCATTCGGTGGCGACGCTGAAGGCGTCGGCGATCTCCTCCAGGTCCGGATGAGCCCTAGCCAGGATCCGGTTGTAGTGCAGCGGGCAGATCGGCAGGGCGTGGGTGTCGTAGGCCCAGACCGCGAAGCTGCCTTCCGTCTCGTCGAACTTCAGGACGAGCTTGCCGGCATCCAGCTCCACTCCGTACTGGTCGCCCAGGAAGGGTACCAGCAGCTTGCCCTGCAGGTAGTCCTGGTTCGGGCTCCAGTCGATGTCGAACCAGCCCGCATAGTCGGAATCGGCTCCCCAGGCGAGCACGTCCAGCCAGAACGGGTTGCGCGAGCCGCCCACCCCCATGTGGTTCGGCACGAAGTCGAGAATCAGCCCCAGCCCGCTGTCCCGCAGCGTCCGGCACATCGCCTCGAAATCAGCGGCAGTGCCGAGCTCCGGGTTCAGCTCGTTATGGTCGATGATGTCGTAGCCATGGGAGCTGCCCCGACGCGCCTTGAGGAAGGGCGAGGCATAGACATGGCTGACCCCGAGCCTCGCCAGGTAGGGAGCGAGCGCCGCTGCGTCGCGAAAGCCGAACTCGGGGTGGAACTGCAGGCGGTAGGTCGCGCCCAGGGTCATGCGTCGGTGGCTTTCCTATGGGGTCAGCGGCCGGTGGGTCCAGCGGATCGCCCACGGCCCAAACTCGGTTTGCGCAACATCGCCCTCCTGCCAGAAGGGTGCCGCATCGTCATGAGCGAAGCCTGGCTCTGGCCGGTCCTTCAGGTTCGCCGCCAGCTCCAGCTGGCCGCCGCCCTCGATCTGCCAGACCACCTGCACGGCCAGCTCGCCCACTTCCCTGGCTTCACCGCCCCGCCGGATCCGCGGCAGGAGCGGCACCACCGTGGCATGGCGGGCCGCCAGCAGCCGGTGATACCAGGCGAGCATCTCGGCATGGGCCGGCTCGGCCAGTGCCGGCCAGTCGAGCTTGGCGGCCTCGAAGGTCGCTTGGACGGTGGGATCGGGGATGGTCCGGCGGATCGCCTCGTCGGCGAATTGCGGGAACCGGGAGAACTCGCGCAGCCGCCCTTCCCGCACCGCCTCGCCGAGTTCCTCGTTGAAGTCACAGAAGAACGGGAACGGCCGGCTGGTCGCCCATTCCTCGCCCATGAACAGCATCGGGATCTGTGGCAGCAGATGGCAGACCGCCGTCACCGCCTTGAGCGCCGGCAGGCTGGCGACCATGTCCAGCCGGTCGCCGAACGCCCGGTTACCGATCTGGTCGTGGTTCTGCACGAAGGCGACGAAGCAGGTGGGCGGCAGATGGGCGCTGGGCTCGCCACGGGCACGCTCGCGATAGCCCATCATCCCGCCCTGGAAGGCGAAGCCCTCGGCGATCGCCCGGGCGAGCATCGAGGTGTCACCCAGATACTCGGCATAGTAGGCGTCGCCCTCGCCGGTGGCGGCGGTGTGCAGGACGTGATGGAGGTCGTCGTTCCACTGCGCGACCCGTTCGCCCAGGCGGCTGGCCTCGTTCTCCTCGTTCTCCAGGATCAGGTGGACATGCCGGTCGGAAAAACTCTCCGCCACCCGCCGGACCAGCTCGTCCAACAGGTGCTCCTCGCTGTCGTCGATGATCGCATGGACCGCGTCCAGGCGCAGCCCGTCCAGGTGGAACTCCTCCAGCCAGTAGAGCGCGTTGTGCACGACGAAGTCGCGCACTGGCCGGCTGTGCTCCCCGTCATAGTTGATCGCGGCCCCCCAGGGCGTGTGGTGCCGCTCGGTGAAGAAGCCCGGCGCATAGGTCGAGAGATAGTTACCATCCGGGCCGAAATGGTTGTAGACCACGTCCAGCAGCACCATCAGGCCCCTGGCATGTGCCGCCTCGACCAGGCGCTTGAGGTCGTCCGGTTGGCCATAGCTGGCATCGGGCGCATAAAGATAGGCGCCGTCATAGCCCCAGTTGCGCCCGCCCGGAAAATCGCCAATCGGCATCAGCTCGATGGCGGTCACCCCCAGCTCGACCAGATGGTCCAGACGGTCGATCGCGGCCAGGAACGTGCCTTCGGCAGTGAAGCTGCCGACATGCAGCTCGTAGATCACCGCCTCGTGCCACGGCCGCCCGCGCCATCCGCCGTCGGTCCAGCCATGGCTGCCCGGGTCGATCACCTGGCTGGCTCCATGCACGTCGTCCGGCTGGTAGCGCGAGGCCGGGTCCGGCACACGCAGCCCGTCCGGCAGCACGAAGCGGTAGCGGGTGCCGGCGCCCGCCGCGGTCACCAGCTCGTGCCAGCCGCCCGGCGCGGCCGCCATCGGCACGGGCGCCCCCTCGTCCAGGACCAGCTCGATCCGCGGGTGCGCCGGCGCCCAGAGGCGGAACCGCACCTGCCCGTCGTCCTGCAGCTCGGCACCGTGCGGCATCCGGTGGATGCGCTGTCGGCTCGGTTGGGCTCGAGTCATGCTCAGGCCGCATCCAGCTGGAAGGCGAACAGGAGCAGCGAGCGCCCCGTCACCCCATAAACGTCGCCGGTGTTGTAGGTGCGCTCCTCGGGAAGCTCGTCCAGGTTGGTGTCGACCAGCAATTCCCAGCTATCTCCGCCGGCACAGGCCGGCAGGGTGAACTCCACCAGGTCGTGATAGCCGTTGAACACGATCAGCAAGGAGACGTCCTCGCCGCGCTTACGCAGGCCGGTTGCGCGCGCTCGACCGTCCACCATCATGCCGAAGCACTTGGCGTTGCCGTCCTCCCAGTCTTCGGCCTGCATCTCCGAGCCGTTGGCGTTGATCCAGGTGACGTCCTTGACGTCCAGCTCCTCGTCGTAGTGACCGGTCAGGAACCGGTTGCGACGGAGGATCGGGTAGTCACGGCGCAATTTGGTAAGCTTCTGGACGAACTTGATCAGCTTCTTGCCGCGATCGCCGATGTTCCAGTCGACCCAGCTGATCTCGTTGTCCTGGCAGTAGGCATTGTTGTTGCCCTGCTGGGTCCGGGCGAACTCGTCGCCGGCCAGCAGCATGGGCGTGCCCTGGGAGAGCAGCAGCGTGGCCAGGAAGTTGCGCATCTGCCGCTCGCGCAGCGCGTTGATCTCGGGCTCGTCGGTCGGCCCCTCCTCGCCGCAGTTCCAGGAGCGGTTGTGCGAGTGGCCGTCCTGATTGTCCTCGCCGTTCGCCTCGTTGTGCTTGTCGTTGTAGGTAACCAGGTCGTTCAGGGTGAAGCCGTCATGGGCGGT
>NZ_WUJP01000561.1 GCF_009806515.1 Geminicoccus flavidas
GATGAAGTTCACGCTGGCCCAGGGCCGCCGCCCCTGATGGTTGAACATATCCCCTGACGCGCACAGGCGCGGCGCCAGTTCGGTCGCCGCCGCCTCGCCCCGCCAGAAGTCGCGGACGGTGTCGCGGAACTGGTCGTTCCACTCCGCCCAGCCCGGCGGGAAGCCGCCCACCTGGTAGCCGCCCGGCCCGCAGTCCCAGGGCTCGGCGATCAGCTTCACCGTGGCGAGCAGCGGGTCCTGGCTGCAGGCCTTGAGAAAACCGCTCTGGTTGTCGAACCCGTTCGGCTCGCGCGCCAGGATGGTGCCGAGATCGAAGCGGAACCCGTCGACATGGATCTCCTGCACCCAGTAGCGCAGGGAATCGGTGACCATCTGCAAGACGCGCGGATGGCTGAGATTCACGGTATTCCCGGTGCCGGTGTCGTTGATGTAGTAGCGCTTCTGGTCGGGCAGCAGCCGGTAGTAGCTGGCGTTGTCGATGCCCTTGAACGACAGGGTCGGGCCCTTCTCGTTGCCCTCGGCGGTGTGGTTGTAGACCACGTCCAGGATGACCTCGAGCCCGGCCTCGTGGCAGCGGGCCACCATCTCCTTGACCTCACGCAGCGTCTGCTCGTCCTCCCACGCATAGCGCGGGTCCGGCGCGAAGAAGCCGATCGAGTTGTAGCCCCAGTAGTTCCTGAGCCCCTTGTCGATCAGATAGCTGTCATCCAGGAACACGTGGATCGGCAGGAGCTCGATCGAGGTGACGCCCAGCGACTTCAGGTAGTCCAGCACCTTGCGCGTGCCGAACCCGGCATAGGTGCCGCGCAGATTCCGGGGCACGTCGGGATGGAGCTTGGTGAAGCCCTTGACGTGGGTTTCGTAGATGACCGTGCGATCCCAGGGCACGTATTGCCGCTGCGGCTCGCCCTTCCAATCGAAATTCGGGTCGACCACCACGCATTTGGGCACGAAGGGCGCGCTGTCGCGCTCGTCGAAGGTCAGGTCGTCGCCGGTCTCCATCTGGTAGCCGAAGCAGGCCGGGTCCCACTTGAGCTGGCCGGAATAGCCCCGCGCATAAGGGTCCAGGAGTAGCTTGTTCGGGTTGAACCGGTGGCCGGCCTCCGGCTCGTACGGCCCGTGCACCCGATAGCCGTAGAGGTCGCCCGGGCGAACGTCCGGCAGATAGCCGTGGAAGATCTGATCGGTATATTCCGGCAGCTCGACCCGCTCGGTCTCCTTGCCGTCTTCATCGAACAGACAGAGCTCCACCTTGCTCGCATGGGCGGAGAAGAGCGCGAAGTTGACGCCCTTGCCATCCCAGGTGGCGCCTTTGGGAAACGGTAGACCTTCCTTGATCCTGGCGCCCTTGTTCAATGCGGTTCTCCTGAATGTTCGTCGCAGGCAACGGCCCCACCTGCCCGGGCCCGGCCGCGCCGCACATGCGCCGGTCCCATCACGGCAATCTCGTGCAGGTGCGGCATTTGAACGAGCCGCGACGAAGCCGGTTCCAAGCCCGCATGACGGCCGCCCGCGGCATGATCACGGGCTTGCAACGCTGCGCACAAATCGCCACTCGAACAGAGGCAGCATGGCACGACCAGCATCGAGGAGGCGCGGTCTCAGCCGATGGACCCATATCAGGCATTGGGCGTGGCGAAGGACGCCAGCCAGGATGACATCCGCCGGGCCTATCGCCGGCTCGCCAAGGAGCTGCATCCCGACCTCAATCCCGGCAACCGACAGGCGGAGGAGCGGTTCAAGGAGGTCTCGAGTGCCTATGACCTGCTGAGCGATCCGGACAAGCGCGCGCGCTTCGATCGCGGCGAGATCGACGCCAGCGGGATGGAACGGCCGCAGCAGCGCAGCTATCGCCACTATGCCGAGGCCGACCCGGGTGGGCGCTATGGCGGCCATGGCGGCTTCGAGGACATGGACGACCTGGGCGATGTGTTCGCCGACCTGTTCGGCCGGGCCGGCCGCGGCGGTGGTGGCAGCTTCCGGGTGCGTGGGCGCGATGCCCATTACCGGCTGGACATCGCCTTTCTGGACGCGGTGAACGGCGGCCGGCAGCGCATCACCCTGCCGGACGGCCAGACGCTCGACGTCACCATTCCGCCCGGCATGCGCGACGGCGGCATCCTGCGCCTGGCCGGCAAGGGTGAGCCTGGGATCGGCGGCGGGCCTCCTGGCGACGCGCTGATCGAGGTCAGCGTACGCCCCCATCCGCTGTTTCGGTTGGAAGGCAACGACATCGTCATGGAGCTGCCGATCACGCTCGACGAGGCGGTGCTCGGCGGCAAGGTGGAGGTGCCGACCGTCACTGGACGAGTCAACGTGAGTGTGCCCAAGGGAGCCAGCACCGGCGACGTGCTGCGCCTGCGCGGCAAGGGCATGGCCGCGGGCGGTGTCACCGGCGACCAGCGGATCGTCCTCAAAGTGGTGCTGCCCAAGCCGGTCGACGACGAGCTGGCCGCCTTCATGGAGAAGTGGCGGGCCACGCATCGCTATGATCCACGCAGCGATCTCGGGAGGTGATGATGCGGCTCACCGAAGAGGAGGTGCTGGCCGAGGTCCGGGAGGTCGGGATCGTCCGCCTCAGGCTGTGGGTCGAGCGCGGCTGGATCGTGCCGAACCGCGACCTGGCGGGCCCGACCTTTGACGAGCTGGACGTCGCCCGCATCCGGCTGGTCTGCCAGCTCGCCGACGAGTTAGCGGTCGAGGAGGACAGCCTGCCAGTCATCCTCTCGCTGGTCGACCAGCTCTACGCCACGCGGCGCGACCTCAAGGCCCTGGCGCGCGCGGTGCTCCAGGAACCGGAGGACATCCGCAGGCGTATCCACCAGCATTACCGCGCGGCGCTCGAACCATAGCCGCCAGGCTAAAGGCAGGGGAACATGGGGCAGCTGGTCGACGGGCTCTGGAAGGACCAGTGGTATGACACTGCCAGCACCGGCGGGGAGTTCCGGCGCGAGAACGCCTCGTTCCGCAACTGGGTGACCGCGGACGGCTCGCCCGGACTCAGCGGCGAGGGCGGCTTCGCGGCCGAGCGCGGCCGCTACCATCTCTATGTCTCCTATGCCTGCCCCTGGGCGCACCGCACCCTGATCCTGCGCTCGCTCAAGGGGCTGGACGAGATGATCGGCCTGTCGGTGACCCACTGGCGGATGGCCGAGAACGGCTGGACCTTCGAGCCGGGCGAAGGGGTGGTGCCGGACCCGATCATGAATGCCCGCTACTTGCACGAGCTCTATACCCGGGCCGACCCGCACTTCACCGGCCGGGTCACCGTGCCGCTATTATGGGACAAGCAGCGGAACACGATCGTCAGCAACGAATCGTCCGAGATCATCCGGATGTTCAACCGTGCCTTCGACGGCGTGGGTGCCAAGCCTGGTGACTATGTGCCGGCCGAGCTGGAGACGGAGATCGACCGGCTGAACGAGCGGATCTACCCGAACGTCAACAACGGCGTGTACCGGGCAGGCTTCGCCACCTCGCAGCGCGCTTATGACGAGGCGGTGGGTCCGCTGTTCGAGACGCTGGACTGGCTGGAGGAGCGGCTGGCCGGCCGCCCCTACCTATGCGGCGAGCACCTGACCGAGGCGGACATAAGGCTGTTCCCGACCCTGTTCCGCTTCGACACGATCTATGTCGGGCACTTCAAGTGCAACATCCGCCGGCTGGTCGAGTACCCGCGCCTCTGGGCCTACACGCGGCGGCTCTACCAGATGGAGGACATCCGCCGGACCACCAACCTGACCCACGCCAAGCGTCACTATTACGAGAGCCACCGGACCATCAACCCGACCGGGATCGTCCCGCGCGGCCCGGAGCTGGACTTCGGTGCACCGGTGTGAGCGTCAGGGCGCGGCCGGGCGCAGCCGGACGGAGACCCGGCAGCCCGGCCCGGGCGACAGCCAGATCTGTCCGCCATGGCGCTCGACCACCCGGCGCACGATCGCCAGACCCAGCCCGGCGCCCGCGGAGGCCGGGTCGCCCTTGCGGTAGCGCTCGAACGCAGCGTTGCCCAGACCGGGCGGAAGGCCCGGCCCCTGGTCCGCCACCTCCAGGAGCGGTCCCTCCCCGTCGCCGGCGACCCTGACGATCACGGTGCCAGCGCCATGGGCCAGGCCATTCTCGACCAAGTTGCGGACCAGCTCGCGCAGTTCGTCCGGATCGCCCAGGGCCGCCACCCGGTCGGGCGCCTCGACCTCGATCCTGCGTCCGGCCTCCTCGGCGAGCGGCAGGAGCGATGCCGCCACCTCGCGGCCGATCCTCGCCAAGTTGACGGGCGCCAACGCGCCCTCCTCCCGCCCCTCCTGACGGGCGAGCGTCAGCATCTGCTGCACCAGGCGGCGCATATGCCCCGTTTCCCGCTCGATCGCCGCCCAGTCCGCGGTGCCGTCCAGCTTGGCCTGCTGGAGGCGCAGCGAGAGGGCGGCCAGCGGCGTGCGCAGCTCATGAGCGGCGTCGGCGGTCAGGCGGCGCACCGCCTCGTAGCCCGCGACCAGACGGTCCAGCGCGTCGTTGGCGGCATTCACCAGCGGCCGGATCTCTCCGGGCAGCCCCTCCGCTGGGATCCGGCTGTCCAGGCGCTCCGGCCCGACCAGGGCCACCGCCTGTGAGGCACGCAGCAGCGGCTTGAGGCTCCAGCCGACGACCAGCCAAATCGCCAGCATGGACAGGAGCGCGAAGGGCAGCAGGGTGTAGAACAGGAACTCCACCGCCTCCTCGGACAGGACGCGCACCACGCCGGGGCTCTCGAGATCCGCCCGCGCCACCTGGAGGATGCCGCCATCCGCCGTCGAGACGGCGAGGAAGCCGATGTCCCGGCCCTCCAAATGGGCACGCTGCATGGTTCCGAGCGGCAGGCCGAAGGGTGGCGGCAGCGGGATCAGGAGGTTCGGCGAACGGCCGATTTGCCGGCCAGCCGCGTCGTAGAGGCTCCAGTGGACCAGCGAATCCGGCTGGGCATAGGCGGCCGTCCATTCCGGCGGCAGCACGTCGGCCACGATCGTAGCGCCGGCCTGAGCTTCCAGCGTGACCTCCGCCTGCAGCCGCAGCGCGTTGCGCAACAGCTCGCCGCGCATCTCGGCCACCTCGATCCAGTAGAATAGGGAGGCACCTCCCAGCCCCAGCAGGAAGGCGAACAGCATCACGAGCGCGAGGCGGCCGCGCAGGCTGAAGCCGCTCATGCGTCTTCGTCCGCAATCAGGCGATAGCCGATGCCGCGCCTGGTCTCGATGCGTACCCCGCACGCCGCCGCGTCCAGCTTGCGGCGCAGCCGGGAGACCAGCGCCTCCAGCGCATTGGGCGTGACCGCCTCCTC
>NZ_WUJP01001133.1 GCF_009806515.1 Geminicoccus flavidas
CTCGACCTGTGAGCACGCCCGAGCCCTTGGCGCCGCCGGTGGGTCTGCTGGCCGAGCTGACCCATCGCTGCCCGCTGCGCTGTCCCTACTGCTCCAATCCGGTGGAACTGGATCGCCGCGAGCAGGAGCTGCCGACTGAGAGCTGGCAGCGGGTGTTCGGCCAAGCCGGGGCCCTGGGCGTCCTGCAGGTGCACCTGTCCGGCGGCGAGCCTCTGGCCCGGCCGGACCTGCCGGTGCTGGTCGAGGCCTGTGCTTCGGCCGGGCTGTACAGCAACCTGATCACTTCAGGCTTAGGCCTCAGCCCGGCACGGCTGGAGCGGCTGCTGGCGGCCGGGCTGGACCATGTCCAGCTCTCCTTGCAGGACAGCGAGCCTATCAGTGCCGAGCGGATCGCCGGGGCTGCCGGCGTGTTCCCGCGCAAGCTGGAGGCGGCCCGGCTGGTGACAGCAGCGGGCCTGCCGCTCACCGTCAACGTGGTGCTGCACCGGGCCAACATCGCAAGAGCCGGGGAGATGGTCGATCTCGCCGTGGCGCTGGGGGCCAGGCGCGTGGAGATCGCCCACACCCAGTATTACGGCTGGGCGCTGCAGAACCGTGCAGCGCTGCAGCCCGACCAGGCCCAGGTGCGCCGAGCACTGGCGGACGTGGCCGAGGCCAAGGCGCGCCATGCCGGCCAGATCGTGGTCGACCAGGTGGTGCCGGACTACCATGCCCGCTACCCCAAGGCCTGCATGGGCGGCTGGGCCAG
>NZ_WUJP01001134.1 GCF_009806515.1 Geminicoccus flavidas
AAGGTGACGCCGCGGAAGTTGGCGTTGAGGTCGCCCGCCCCGTCGAACTTGGCAAACGCGCCGCTGGTCGACACGGTGAGCGTCTTGCCGGCCGAGCCATTGAGCAGCTGCGCCCCGTTGAACTTGGTCTGGGTGGCGATCTCGCCGATCTGGGTGTTGAGCTGCGAGTATTCCTGGTTGAGGAACTGCCGCTCATTGTCGGTGAGCGAGCCGGACTGCGACTGCACGGCCAAGGACTTCATCCGCTGCAGGATGTCGGCGACCTTGGACATGCCGCCATCGGCCACCTGGAGCAGGCTCTGGCCCTGCGCGGTGTTGGAGGCGGCCTGTTTCAGCGCGGTCACGTCCGCCTTGATCCGGGTCCCCACGGCCAAGGACGCCGCGTCGTCGGATGCTTTCACGATCCGCGAGCCGCTGGACAGCTTGGCCAAGGACGACGAGGCCGCTGCCGAGTTCTGCGCGAGATAGCGCAGCGCGGTGTTGGCCGAGGTGTTGGTGGTGGCGGTCAAAACCATGAACAGAATTCCTTCTACCTGAAGGGAGATGAACCCGGCCGGCTATCTGCCGGCCACCGGCACCCGTCCGGGCCCGGCGTCCCTCCACCATGCACAGCGCGTGCCAATGCCCAAAAGTCGCGGTCAGCACCGGCCGGCAGCGCCATGCCGCTCCCCATTCCGCCACCCGCCCGGCAGATCCTGCCGACCACCGGCAAATCCTGCCGCGCAGAAATGGCCGGGCCTGGCGA
>NZ_WUJP01001135.1 GCF_009806515.1 Geminicoccus flavidas
CTCAGAGCCCGTTTGAGAATGTGCTCAGTGGCTGATGCGGCGTAGGAGCAAGCTGCCCATGGCGACGTGGATGAAGGCTTCGGAGACATCGAGCCTGGCCTCGTAATGGCGCACCAGGCGGCGCCAGCAGACCATCCAGCCGCAGGTCCGCTCGACCACCCATCATCCGTCAGCAGACGGATGATCCGCTTCCCAAAAGGACCGCGGTCAGCAGACCGCGGAGGCGGCGGGGGAGGAGCTTGAAGCCTGGCTCGTGATCCATGCGCCAGACGATCTCCATGACGAAGTCGAGGAAGGCCGCCTTGCTCATCAGCTTGCCACGGTCCCCCGGGTCCGGCTTCGCCGGCCCGAAGGCAGGCTCCGGCACCATCGGCGAACAGGTGCTTGAGCCAGGGCCACCGCTTGCGGATGGCGGCCAGGATCGTCTGGGCACCGGCGCTGTCCGCGATGTCGGCGCTGGTCAGGTTGACCATCAGCAGCCGGCATCGGTGTCAACCGCGATGTGGCGCTTGCGGCCCGCACCTTCTTGCCAGCATCGTAGCCTCTGGTTACCCCGTGCGGCGCCTTGATCGACTGGCTGTCCAGGATGCCGCCGGACGGGCTCGCTTCCCGCCCGGCTCGGTCGCGATCCAGCATCAGCGCCACATCGTGGATGGTGCGGAACAGCAGGAGCCGCACAAACCGCCGGAACCACCAGTACACCGTCTGCCCTGTCAGCTTCGCCGAC
>NZ_WUJP01001136.1 GCF_009806515.1 Geminicoccus flavidas
CGGGGCGGGCGACCTCAACGCCAACTTCCGCGGCGTCACCTTGAGCCTGAACGGTGCCGCCACCGGCACGGCGAGCTTCGCCTATGTGGGTGCGGACAGCGCCACCGGCACCCACGCCACCAATGCCACGATCGGCACCTTCACCCTGACCTATGGCAACGTCACCGACACGATCCAGCTGGAGTTCGGCACCGACCAGCGGGTGGTGGAGGGCCAGCTAAACTTCAAGAACGCCGGGGTCTCGATCTCCTTGGCCAATTTCGACTTCTCCACCGAGCTTGCGGCCGAGAGCTTCACGGTGGGCGGCAGCGGGGACCTGACCTTCCAGGTGGGCGCGCAGTCGGCCGATACGGTGGTGGTCAACATCGACGACATGACCACGGCGGCCTTGGGCACGGCCGGCACCGACATCTCGACCTCGGCCGGCGCCGCTGCCGCCGGCACCGCGATCGACGGTGCGATCGCCCAGGTCAACGGCTCCAGAGCCGAGCTGGGGGCGATGATGTCGCGCTTCGAGTTCTCGGCCGCCAACCTGGCCACCTCCATCGAGAACCTGGACGCCGCCCGCTCCACGCTCATGGACGTCGACATGGCGCAGGAGATGACCAAGTTCACCTCCAACAACGTCCTGACCCAGGCCAGCGTGTCGATGCTCGCCCAGGCCAACCAGATGCCCCAGACCATGCTCCAGCTGCTGCGCTGACCAGCACAGC
>NZ_WUJP01001137.1 GCF_009806515.1 Geminicoccus flavidas
CACGGTGGTGCCGGAGATCGCACTCGCCAAGATCCGGGACGACGCCCCGTTCGACAAGGTCTGCTATGTCGGTTGCGGGGTGACCACCGGGATCGGGGCGGTGATCTGGACCGCCAAGATCGAGGTCGGCTCGAACGTGGTGGTGTTCGGCTTAGGCGGCATCGGGCTGAACGTGATCCAGGGGGCGAAGCTCGCTGGCGCCAAGATGATCGTGGGCGTGGACCTGAACCCCGAGCGCGAGGCGATGGCGCGCCAGTTCGGCCTGACCCACTTCGTCAATCCCAAAGAGGTCCAGGGCGACCTGGTCCAGCATCTGGTGGCGCTCACCGATGGCGGGGCCGACTACAGCTTCGAGTGCGTGGGCAATGTCCAGCTGATGCGCCAAGCGCTGGAATGCTGCCATCGCGGCTGGGGGGTCTCGACCATCATCGGCGTGGCGGGTGCTGGCCAGGAGATCTCCACCCGGCCGTTCCAGCTGGTCACCGGCCGCAAGTGGCAGGGCACCGCCTTTGGCGGGGCCAGAGGCCGCACCGACACGCCCAAGATCGTCGACTGGTACATGGACCAGCAGATCCAGATCGACCCGCTGATCACCCACACCCTCAAGCTCGAAGACATCAACGACGCCTTCGACCTCATGCACCAGGGCAAGTCGATCCGCTCGGTGGTCGTCTATTGAGCG
>NZ_WUJP01001138.1 GCF_009806515.1 Geminicoccus flavidas
CCTGCGCGACCTTCCCGACCCAGACCATCTGCCGGCCCTGGACATGGCCTGTGCCTGCCCGCGCCCGGGCACCGGCCTTGCCGGCGACGGGCACCCGCCGCGCATCCTGCTGCTCTACGGCTCGCTGCGCCCGCGCTCCTTCTCGCGCCTCGCGGTCGAGGAGGCTGCGCGGCTCCTGCGCTTCTTCGGCGCGGAGACCCGGATCTTCGACCCGTCCGACCTGCCCTTTCCCGATCAGGTGCAGGGCGAGGTTCACCCGGCCGTGCAGGAGCTGCGCGAGCACGCGATCTGGTCCGAAGGGCAGATCTGGTGCAGCCCGGAGCGCCATGGCCAGATCACCGGGCTGATGAAGGCCCAGATCGACCACCTGCCGCTGGCCATCGGGGGGATACGCCCGACCCAGGGACGCACGCTCGCGGTCATGCAGGTCTCGGGCGGCTCGCAGAGCTTCAATGCGGTCAACACGCTGCGCCTGCTCGGGCGCTGGATGCGGATGTTCACCATCCCCAATCAATCTAGCGTCGCCAAGGCCTACCAGGAGTTCGACGAGCAGGGGCGGATGCGGCCGTCGCCCTACTATGACCGCATCGTCGACGTGATGGAGGAACTGGTGCGCTTCACCCTGCTCACCCGTGGCCATGTC
>NZ_WUJP01001139.1 GCF_009806515.1 Geminicoccus flavidas
GCCCGGTCCGCACGTGGCCGCCCAGCCCGATCGCCCATGCGCTCACCGGGCGCTGGTGCCGGCCGATGCCGGCGGCCCCCCAGGTCGCCTGCGGGAACAGCCGCAGGCCTTCATTGACCAGGATCTCCAAAAGATGGCGCTCCGCCGGCAGGGCGTTCTGGATGCCCAGCACGAACTGGAGATGCGCCC
This sequence comes from Geminicoccus flavidas, assembly GCF_009806515.1. GTDB lineage: Bacteria > Pseudomonadota > Alphaproteobacteria > Geminicoccales > Geminicoccaceae > Geminicoccus > Geminicoccus flavidus. The sequence goes on from NZ_WUJP01001139.1 coordinate 190, forward strand.
GCTCGTCCATCAGCCCGGCATCGGCCAGCCGGCGGGCGCCATGGAGATGGGACAGGTCGAAGATCTCGATCTCGGGCTTCACCCCAAAACGCTGCATGGCAGCGGCAAGCTCGGTCACCAAAGGCGGCTGGTTCTCGTAGACGATCGAGGGGAAGTTCACCGAGCCGGTCGAGAGCGACGCCATGTCGGGGCGCAGCGGCAGGGCGCTCGCCCGCTCCGCCGGGGCCCGGCCGCGCCCGCCGGTGGAGAACTGGACGATCATGCCCGGGCAGTGCCGGCGCACCCCTTCCTGCACGCGGGCGAAGCGGTCCGGGTCGGAGGACGGCGTCTCGTCGTCGTTGCGGACATGGATGTGCACCAGCGCCGCCCCGGCCTCGAATGCCGCTCTGGTCGATTCGATCTGCTCTTCCGGCGTAATCGGCACGGCCGGGTTGTGCGCC
>NZ_WUJP01001140.1 GCF_009806515.1 Geminicoccus flavidas
CGTCGGCGGCACCGGTGGACAGGTGCCGGAACACCACCCATTCCGCCGCCCGGCCGCCCAGCAGCACCGCCATCTTGTTCTCCAGCTCCTCCCTGGTCATCAGGAAGCGGTCCTCGGTCGGCCGCTGGATGGTGTAGCCAAGCGCCCCCACGCCGCGCGGGATGATCGACACCTTGTGCACCGGGTCCATGCCCGGCAGCGCCATGGCGACCAAGGCGTGGCCCATCTCGTGATAGGCCACGATCTCGCGCTCACGCGGGTTGAGCAGGCGGTTGCGCTTCTCCAGCCCGGCCACGATCCGCTCGATCGCGTTGTTGAAGTCGTCCATGGTGACGGCGTCGGCGCGGCGCCGCGTGGCGAGCAGGGTCGCCTCGTTGACCAGGTTGGCGAGATCGGCGCCGGTGAAGCCCGGGGTGAGCGCGGCGACCTTCTCCGGGTCGACGTCCCGGGCAAGCTTCGCCTTCCTCATATGGACCTGGAGGATCTGGATGCGGCCGGTCTTGTCCGGCCGGTCGACCAGGACCTGGCGGTCGAACCGGCCGGCACGCAACAGCGCCGGGTCCAGGATCTCCGGCCGGTTGGTGGCACCCAGCAGGACCAGGCCGCTGCGGCTGTCGAACCCGTC
>NZ_WUJP01001141.1 GCF_009806515.1 Geminicoccus flavidas
ATATGACATGGCAAAAATACAAATTAAATCTGAGAAACTCACACCTTTTGGAGGAATTTTTTCAATCATGGAGAAATTTGACTCCATGCTTTCACCCGTTATCGACTCAACACTGGGTCAGAGATGCAGCAGTATCTTCGGATATCAGTTCAGCGAGATAGTCCGTTCGCTGATGAGCGTTTATTTCTGTGGCGGCTCATGCGTGGAAGATGTAACGTCACAACTGATGCGCCATCTCTCGTATCATCCTACCCTTCGTACATGCAGCTCTGATACCATCCTCAGAGCCATCAAGGAACTGACACAGGAAAACATCTCCTATACTTCCGACCAAGGCAAGACCTATGATTTCAATACTGCAGACAAACTCAACACATTGCTTATAAACGCTTTGGTTTCTACAGGCGAGTTGAAGGAAATTGAGGAATACGATGTTGACTTTGACCATCAGTTCCTTGAAACGGAGAAGTATGATGCAAAACCGACCTACAAAAAGTTCCTCGGCTACAGGCCTGGCGTATATGTTATCGGTGACAAGATAGTCTATATCGAGAACAGCGATGGTAACACGAATGTGCGTTTTCATCAGGCAGACACCCATAAGAGATTCTTCGCTCTTC
>NZ_WUJP01001142.1 GCF_009806515.1 Geminicoccus flavidas
ACGCGCTTCATCTCGGCCTTGGTCTCATCGGTGATGATGCGCGGGCCGGTCATGTAGTCGCCGTACTCGGCGGTGTTGGAGATCGAGTAGCGCATGTTGGCGAGGCCGCCTTCGTAGATCAGGTCCACGATCAGCTTCACCTCGTGCAGGCACTCGAAATAGGCCATCTCCGGGGCGTAGCCGGCCTCGACCAGGGTCTCGTAGCCGGCCTTGATCAGGGCGCAGGTGCCGCCGCACAGCACGACCTGCTCGCCGAACAGGTCGGTCTCGACTTCTTCCTTGAAGGTCGTCTCGATGATGCCGGCCCGGCCGCCACCGATCGCCGAGGCATAGGACAGGCCGAGATCGAGGGCGCCGCCGGACGGGTCCTGGTGGACAGCGATCAAGCAGGGCACGCCGCCGCCCTTGGTGTACTCCGCGCGGACCAGATGGCCGGGACCCTTGGGCGCCACCATCAGCACGTCGAGGTCGGGGCGGGCCTCGATCAGCTTGAAGTGAATGTTCAGGCCGTGCGCGAACATCAGCGCAGCGCCCTGCTTCATGTTGGCGGCGAGCTC
>NZ_WUJP01000591.1 GCF_009806515.1 Geminicoccus flavidas
GAAGCCCGCCCGGCGCAGCTCCTTGACTACGTGGCTGCCGATATAGCCGGCACCGCCGGTCACCAGGACGCGCGTCACTTCGGTCGTCACCCGAACCCCCTCAAGCCTCGCAGGCCACAGCCTCATGTCCCATAGTGCAGTGCCCGCCGCTCCGCGAGGGGCAGCGCCAGCCGCGGTTGCAGTTCAGCCCATCGATGCTCCGGCTGCGGCGAATCGCAGCCGGCGGGACATGGACGATTGTCGGGGCTGGCCGCTATCATCGATGGAGCCGAACCCGCGAGTCGATGGAGCCGGAGAGCCCGCAGCCGATGACCACGCCGATCCTGTCCGTCGCGAACCTGTCGACCTCGTTCCGGATGGAGCATGAATGGCGCACCGTGGTGCGCCAGGCCTCGTTCGACGTGGCGCCGGGCGAGACGGTGGCGATCGTGGGCGAATCCGGCTCGGGCAAGAGCGTCACCGCGCTCTCGATCATGCGGCTGATCCCGAAGATCGCCGGGCGGATCGAGGGCAGCGTGAAGCTGGCCGGGCGCGAGCTGCTGACCCTGCCCGAGCGGGAGATGCGGCAGATCCGCGGCGACGAGATCGCGATGATCTTCCAGGAGCCGATGACCAGCCTGAACCCGGTGCTGACCATCGGCTTCCAGATCGCCGAGGCGCTGGTCCAGCACCGCGGCATGTCGCGTGCCCAAGCCGAGGCGGAAACCGTGCGGCTCCTGGAGAAGGTCCGGATCCCCGCGGCCAGGTCGCGCTTTAACGAGTACCCGCACCGCTTCTCGGGCGGGATGCGCCAGCGGGCGATGATCGCGATGGCGCTGGCCTGCCAGCCCAAGCTCCTGATCGCCGACGAGCCCACCACCGCACTGGACGTCACCATCCAGGCGCAGATCCTGCAGCTCATCAAGGAACTGCAGGACGAAAACGGCATGGCGGTCCTGTTCATCACCCATGACATGGGCGTGGTAGCGGAGATCGCCGACCGCACGGTGGTGATGTTCCGCGGCGAGATGGTGGAGGCGGGGCCGACCACCGAGATCTTCGCCCGCCCGCAGCGGCCCTACACCCGCGCCCTCCTGTCGGCCGTGCCCAAGCTCGGCTCGATGGAAGGCAGGCCCCGGCCGATGCGCTTTCCGACGGTCGACATCACGACCGGCCAGTCGGACGTGCCGGGCGAGGCCGCCGACACGGTGGCGGCCGGTGCCCGTCCGGTGCTTGAGGTGGGCGGCCTGGTCACCCGCTTCGACATCCGCACCGGCCTGTTCGGCAGGGTCACCGGCCGGGTGCATGCGGTCGAGAACGTGTCCTTCGACCTGAGGGCGGGGGAAACCCTGGCGCTGGTCGGCGAATCGGGCTGCGGCAAGTCCACCACCGGCCGCTCGATCATGCGCCTGATCGAGCCGCTGGAAGGTTCGATCCTGGTGGACGGGCAGGACGTGCGCAAGATGGACAAGCGCGGGCTGCGCCTGATGCGCCGTTCGATGCAGATGATCTTCCAGGACCCGTTCTCCAGCCTGAACCCGCGCCGCAGCGTCGGTGCCTCGATCGCGGCGCCGCTGCTGGCGCACGGGCTGGCGAGCCGCAGCGAGGCCGAGGCGAAGGTCGCGGATCTCCTGCGCCAGGTGGGACTGACCCCCGACATGGCGAGCCGCCTGCCGCACGAGTTCTCGGGCGGCCAGCGGCAGCGGGTCTGCATCGCCCGGGCACTGGCGCTGGAGCCCAAGGTGATCGTGGCCGACGAATCGGTCTCCGCGCTGGACGTGTCGATCAAGGCGCAGGTGATCAACCTGATGCTCGACCTGCAGGCCCGCTACGGCCTGGCCTACCTGTTCATCTCCCACGACATGGCGGTGGTGGAGCGGGTGAGCCATCGCGTGGCCGTGATGTATCTGGGCGAGATCGTCGAGATCGGCCCGCGCGCCGCAGTATTCGGCGACCCGCGCCATCCCTACACGCGCAAGCTGCTGGCGGCCGTGCCGGTGGCGGACCCGGCCAGGCGGGGTGAGCGGCGCGAGGTCTCCCAGGACGAGATCAAGAGCCCGGTCCGCCCGCCGGACTACGAGCCGCCGCACCGCACCTACCGTGAAGTGTCGCCCGGCCATGTCGTCCAGGTTTGG
>NZ_WUJP01000600.1 GCF_009806515.1 Geminicoccus flavidas
ATCGCACCCTGGTAGAGCGGTGCCGAGCCTGCCGCCGCGATCTGGCGCAGGGTCCGGGTGAATGCCGGGTTGCGCAGCACGCTCCCGGCAGCACGCGGCGTGCCGTCCTCCTCGAGAAAATAGGCGCGCGTCTCGACGAATTCGGCGAGCCCGGTGCTGCTGTCCGCGATGGCGCCGGCAAGGCGCGGGGAGATGGGGAAACCCTCTTCCGCCAGCCGGATCGCCGGCGCCACCAGGTCCGGCCAAGGCAGCCGGCCGTGCAGCCGATGCGCCAGCTCCAGCAGGGCGAGCGTGCCCGGGACGCCCACCGAGTGGCCGCCCGGCACGGCGTCCGCGAACGGCATGGGCTGGCCGTCCGCGCCGAGGAACCGTTCCGAGGTCGCCGCGGCCGGTGCCGTCTCGCGGCCATCGAAGCTGGTGAGCTCGCCGGCGGCCGCGTCCCAGTGGAGCAGGAAGGCGCCGCCGCCGATCCCGGACGACTGGGGCTCCACCAGGTTCAGGACGAACTGGGCGGCGATCATGGCGTCCACGGCACTGCCGCCCG
>NZ_WUJP01000601.1 GCF_009806515.1 Geminicoccus flavidas
CATGGCAGGAGGCGTGGGGCCAGGAACCGCAGGAAGCCGCCGGAAAGGTGGCGGATCCGGCGCTTGAGCAGGAAGGAGACCGCACTCCCGGACAGGGAAAGGAGAAGGCCGCTCAGGCTGGTGGCCAGCGCTGCGAGCCAGCCGCCGGTGGTGAGCCAAGCCCGATTGCCGGCGCGGTAGACGCGGAAGGCCTGCCGGGTCTGCTTGCCGAGCGTGGCCAGCACCGGCTCGGTGTTCTTGCCGAGCGCCTGGGCCACCCGCCGGTAGAACGGCAGGTCGGCCAGCCGGTCGGCCTGCCCGAGCACGCCCAGGGCAGCACCGGTGCCGGCCGCGCGCTGGATCCGGTAGAGTTCGGCTCCGACCTGACCGAGCTCGCCTGCCACCTCGGTGCGGACCAGGCGCGCGGCCGTCGCAGGCGTCAGGTCGAGATTTGCGGCGGCACGCTTTGCCGCCGGCAGGTCGACCAGCCGCGCGGCGAGCCGCCGGATGTCGGCGCCGACCCCGGCACTCGCCTTGGCAAAACGGGCACCCGTCTTGAGCACGGCCTTGCCGAACCGTGCCGGGATCGCCTGGGCCGGTGCGACGAAGGCAGCGGCGGTGAGCCCAAGCCCCGCCACGGACAGGCCCAGCACCAGCTCGTCCGGCTGCTCGGCCATTCCCAGCTGATAGACGATGTCGCGCAGATCCCCGGCCGGGGTGAGGTCGACCGCCAGGGCGCCGGCGAGGCCGCTCAGCGATTCGCCCTGCCCGGTCACCCCACCGCGCAACGCATCCCAGGAGCCGCGCAGGAGGGTAGCCTGCCAGCCGGTTGCCTCGGCCAGCGCCTCG
>NZ_WUJP01000602.1 GCF_009806515.1 Geminicoccus flavidas
CTTGTGGCGGGCAGCAGCGGCCGCCCCGCCAGATCGGCGGCGGCGGCATGAATCCGGGCGTGCTCGACGTCGCCGCGCGCCAGCGCCTCCCCGATCACCTGGTCGAACTCGGTGCCGGCCGCCACCCGAGCGAACTGGCCCATGAGCGTGTCGACGATCGCCCGGTCATCCGCGGGCAGCTCCACCAGCGGATGGGCCACGACCTGGTCCACCACCCGGGCCAGCCGTTCGGCCGTGAGCAGCAACAGGGCGAGCGAAGCCAATGCCAGGCCCAGCCGCAGGCCAATGACGCGGAGCGAGCAGCGCCGGTCAGAGGCGCGGAGCCGCCGGCGCCGCAGCCAGGCAAGCGTGCTCGCCATGAAGGAGAGCAGCAGCGGCACCCGGTACCAGACGTCCCAGTGTCGGATCAGGCGCCAGCCATCCGGCACCGCCCCCTGGAGCAGCGCCTGCGCTCCAGGCCACGACCAATCCGCCAGTGCCTGGGCGGCCAAGAGCCAGGGCAGGGCCAGCAGCACCAGGAACAGGCTCGACCATGCCCTGAACCACCAAGTCGCTGCGCATGCGCGAGCCTGCTCATCAGGGCGCGCGGCCACCGCCTTCATCTTCCCGTCCCATCAACGGAAACCCGGCCGGCACGCGGGCGTTGCACGAAGCATCCCGGAGGAAAGGCGACGATGGCGGCGCACGCCGGCTCGAACAAGGTGATCTATGCGGCGCTGCTCGGCAACCTCCTGATCGCGATCACCAAGTTCGGGGCGGCCGGGTTCACCGGCAGTTCGGCGATGCTGAGCGAGGGGGTGCATTCGCTGGTCGACACCGGCAATGAGATCCTGCTGCTCTACGGGCTGCACCGGGCGCGGCGGCCGCCGGACCGGACCCATCCCCTGGGTCACGGGCGCGAGATCTATTTCTGGAGCTTCATCGTGGCGCTCCTGGTCTTCGCGCTGGGCGCCGGCGTCTCGATCTACGAGGGCATCTCCCATGTCCTGGCGCCGCATCCGGTCGAGAACGTCCATGTGAACTATGTGGTGCTGCTGCTCTCCATCCTGTTCGAGGGGTACAGCTGGCGCGTGGCGCTCAAGGAGTTCCGGCGGGAGAAGGGGAAGCTCGGCTATCTCGCGGCGGTGCGTCGGAGCAAGGATCCTACCACCTTCACCGTGCTGTTCGAGGACAGCGCGGCCCTGCTTGGCCTGGTCATCGCGCTTGCGGGCATCACGCTGGCCCAGCTGCTGGCCATGCCGGAACTGGACGGGGTTGCCTCCATCGGGATCGGACTGGTGCTCGCCGCCACCGCGGTCTTCCTGGCGCGGGAAAGCAAAGGGCTTCTGATGGGCGAGCCGGCCCTGCCGGAGGTGCAGCGCTCGATTCTGGCGATCGCGGGGCATGATCCGGCGGTCGAGCGGGCCAATGGCGTGCTCACCGTGCAGATGGGCCCCGACCAGGTGGTGGTAGCGATCAGTGCGGAGTTTGCCGACGAACTGCAGGCCACCACGATCGAAGAATGCGTCGAGCGGCTGGAACAGGCGCTCAAAGCGGCTCATCCGGAGATCGTCGACATCTTCGTCAAGCCGCAATCCGCCGGCCGCTGGCAGGCGGCCCGCCAGAAGCTCGATCAGGTCGAGTGAGGCCATGGGCGGGCGCCGCCATGCCGCGGTTGCAGGACCGATGACGGTTCGGTGATTGTGGTGCATGGTCGGCCCACCGGGAACGAGGGCCGTTCCCGGCGGCACCTGGACCGGCATGGACATCGCGGCAGTCTGGCAGTGGTCGTCGTCGCGCATCCGGCGCTCCGCATCCGCAGCGCCGCGGCGGCCTGCATGATCGGAGCGGATGCGTCGGCGGCGCGACAGGCGCGGCGGCGGCGAGCGTGGCGGCGGGTGCG
>NZ_WUJP01000603.1 GCF_009806515.1 Geminicoccus flavidas
GCCGCCCAGCATGTCGATCGCGGTGGCACTTCTGGTCACCACCACGCTCCTGCTCTCGGTGGCGGTGGGCTTCGTCCTGTTCGCGGGCTACCGGATCGCCCAGCTCAACACGACCGAGCTGGTGCGCGCCCGCTCGGAATTCCTGATCAGCTCGGTGGCCGAGCGGATCCGCGCCCATCTCGACCCGGTACAGGCGCAACTGGAATTCCTGGCCGCGCAGATGGAGCGCGAGGATCTCGACCTCCGCCAACCGGGAAAGCTGGGCGACCGGCTGCTCGCTTCGCTGGCGGCAGTACCCCAGGAAAGCGTGGTGGCGTTCGCCAGCCCGGAGCTGCAGGTGCTGCGCGCCTTCCGCAACCGGCCGGACACGCCGC
>NZ_WUJP01000604.1 GCF_009806515.1 Geminicoccus flavidas
TTTCCATCAACGACTGGCGGGAGGATCCGGGCTTCGAGGCGGCCATGGGCCAGGCAGCGCTGGCGACCGGCCCGTTCTGGGGCGAGCTCTACGTCACCGAGGGGCGCGAGATGCCCTTCATCAACCTGTTCGTCCCGGTCCGGCGGAACGGGGAGTTCATCGGCGCCCTGATCGCCGGCGTGACTACGGCCGAATTGTCCGAGTTCCTCGGCATGCTGGCCGGCAGCCAGATGCGGCCCTTCATCCTCTACGGACCGCACTCGGTGCTGGCCCATCCGGACCTGACCGGGGGATTCCCCGGGCTCAGCAACGAGCATCCGCTGCCGGACCTGGACGAACTGGGTGATCCGGTGCTGGCGAGGCTGTGGAGCCCGGACCCGGAGTTCGAATCCGAGCGGGGCAGCACCTTCGCCAACGACGCGGTGAGCGCCCGGATCGTTCGGGTGGACGGCGAGAGCTTCGTGTTCCTGCTCCAGGAGCTGGCGGGCTACGGGCAGCACCCCTGGATCATCGGCACCTACCTGCCGCTGGAAGTGGCAGCACCGCAGTTCGACCGCCTGACCCACCTGCTCTGGATCGGCGGGCTCGTGCTGCTGGTCGGGCTGGGGCTGGCACTGCTGATCGGCCGCAGCCTCAGCCAGCCGATCCGCGAGCTGGCGGAGGAGGCCAATCGCCTGCGCGAGCTCAATTTCGATGTGCCGCCGCCCCGGCTGCGCGGCATGTTCCGTGAGCTGAACGAGGCCGCAGCCGCCTACGACGCCATGGTCGGGGGGCTGCGCCTGTTCGCGACCTATGTGCCGCGCACCCTCGTGCGCCGGCTGATGCGGCAGGGCTCGCCCAAGGCGATCACCTCAGTGGAGCGCGAGGTGACCGTCATGTTCACCGATATCGCGGGCTTCACCACGCTCTCCGAGCATCTGCCGGCCACCGAGGTGGCGACCTTCCTGAACCACCACTTCACCCTGATCGACCGCTGTGTGGAGGCGACCGAGGGCACCATCGACAAGTATATCGGCGACGCGATGATGGCGTTCTGGGGGGCTCCGGGCTCCCAGCCGGACCATGCCGAGCGGGCCTGCACCACCGCGCTGGAGGTGGCGCGGGTCCTGCGCCTGGACAACGAGGCACGCGTGGCGCAGGGGCTGGCGCCGGTGCGGGTGCGGATCGGGATCTGCAGCGGCCGCGCGGTGGTGGGCGACATCGGCGCGCCCAGCCGGGTCAACTACACGGTGGTGGGCGATGTCGTGAACGTGGCCGAGCGGCTGGAGGAGCACGCGCGCGGCGTCGGCACGCCGGACGATGCGGTCACCGTCCTGCTGGCCGAGGGCACGATGGCGCTGCTCGGCGACCGCTTTCCGGCCCGCTCGCTGGGCCGGCAGGAACTGCGCGGCCGCCGCGAGCCGCTCGAGATCTTCCAGCTCGACACAGGCGACAGTGCGAGGTGAGGCCCGTGGCCGGTCAGGCCGGTGCTTCGGCCGCGGTGACCACCCGGTTGCGGCCGCCGTTCTTGGCGAGGTAGAGCGCTTGGTCGGCCCGCTCGATCAGGGCCTCGGGCGGCTCGCCCGCCCAGCCGGCGGCCACGCCGAACGATGCGGTGACCTTGCTCA
>NZ_WUJP01000605.1 GCF_009806515.1 Geminicoccus flavidas
GCGACAGCCCGCTCTTTGTGGTGATCTTGGCCATGCCCTCAAGCATGGTCCGGGCCCGCTCGGCGATGCCGGCGGCCTCGGCGAGCGTGGTATCGGGCAGGAGGATCGCAAACTCCTCGCCGCCGAAGCGGGCGGCCAGGCCGTGGCTGCCGGCGGCCTGGCGCAGGATCCGGGCAAACGCGACCAGGATCAGGTCGCCGGCCTTGTGCCCGTAGCTGTCGTTGAAGCGCTTGAAATGGTCGATGTCGGCGAGGATCAGGCTGGCCAGCGGATGCCGGTGCATCTCCTCGTCCAGGCAGCGCCGGTTGCCGATCTGGGTGAGCGGATCGGTCCGTGACCGGGCCCGCTCGATCTCGAAGCGCGCGCTGACCCGGGCGATGCTCCGGGTCGAGGCCTCGATGCGCTCGGTCACGCCCGCGCGCAGCCGCCTGTTCTCCTGGGCTAGTGCCGCCAGTTCCTGGCAGATCCGTTCAAGCGTGGCCCTGGCGGCACCGCCGGCCGTGCCGGCCAGGGCGGCCAGCTCCGTGCCGATCCCGCCGAACCGGCGGTCATGGCCCGCGGTCGTGCGGAGCAGGTCCGCGATCTCGGTGACGCTGCGACCGAGGCTCCGGATCGTCTCGTCATAGTCCTCCAGCATCGGCTCGCTGCCGAAATGACGTTGATAGATCGCCTCGCAGTGCTGGGAGCTGGCGGTGGCGGGATCGGCCAGCATCGCCTGCACCTCCGTGGCCAGCTCCGGAAACTGCCCGGCGTGGTAGGCGAACACGATGCTGTAGCTGGCCGGCAGCGGTGCCAGGTCCAGCTCGTCCAGGCTGGTCATGGTCAAGGCGGCGAGCCTGTCCGCGGCTTCCCGATCCAGAATGAGATGGAGCATGCCGAAAATCCGGAGTGCCTGATGTGCAAGCCGCATTTGCGCCAATAACGTGTGTCGACGTCAACTAGCTTCTACCTCAAGGCGACAACTGCGCCGGCGGGGGCAGCGAGAAGCAATGGCGGCGCGCGCGCAACCTCGCCGCGGGCGGGCCGTTCTCCACGCAGCGCAACGCCGCCCTGAGAGGGGCCGAAGGCCAGGAGCAGAGCCGATGATCACCGACCCGAAGAACGACGCGCCGCAGCCGCCTCAGCCCAAGCAGCAGCAGGACATGCCCGGCGAGACTGGCAAGATGACGCCCAAGCCAGACCATGGCGAGGAAAGCTACAAGGGCAGCGGCCGGCTCGCGGGGCGGGCCGCGATCATCACCGGCGCCGATTCCGGCATCGGCCGCGCCGTCGCGATCGCGTTTGCCCGCGAGGGTGCGGACGTGCTGATCTCCTATTACAACGAGCACGAGGACGCCAAGGAGACCGCCCGCTGGGTGGAGCAGGCTGGCC
>NZ_WUJP01000606.1 GCF_009806515.1 Geminicoccus flavidas
AGAAGGCCGTGGTGGTCGCCGGCGACATCAAGGAGGAGAGCCACTGCAAGGAGCTGGTGGCACGGGCGCAGCAGGAGTTCGGCAAGCTCGACATCCTGGTCAACAACGCAGCGCATCAGGCGACCTTCGAGAAGATCGAGGACATCACCGCGGAGGAATGGGACGTCACCTTCCGTACCAACCTCTACAGCCAGTTCTACCTGTGCAAGGCGGCGATCCCGGTGATGAAGCCGGGCAGCTCGATCATCAACACCAGCTCGATCAACGCCAAGAACCCTTCGCCGACGCTGCTGGCCTACGCCACCACCAAGGGTGCGATCGCCAACTTCACGGCGGGCCTGGCGGGCCTGGTCGCGGAGCGGGGCATCCGGGTTAACGCGGTGGCGCCGGGACCGATCTGGACGCCGCTGATCCCCTCGACCATGCCGCCGGACAAGGTCGAGAGCTTCGGGCAGAACACCCCGCTCGGCCGTGCCGGCCAGCCGGTCGAACTGGCGCCTGCCTACGTCATGCTGGCCTCGCACGAGAGCAGCTACATCACCGGTGCGGTGATCCCGGTCACTGGCGGGCGGCCGATGCTCTAACGAGGCTGCGGCGGGCCGGCCAGGGGGGCCGGCCAATCCGGCAGGGTCCGGCCGGCGTAGCCAGCAGAAGGCGGCGTGTCGCGGCAGGAGGTGATCGGATGGCCAGGTCGGGCAGCGTCGGGTCGGCAGGGCTCCTGGGACTGGCGGCGCTGGCGCTGGCTGCCTGTACGGGGCCTGAGCCCTTGCCGGTCGAGGCCGGCTACGGGCCGAACCCGACCCTGCCGGAGCCGCGCGCCTCGCTGGTGCCAACGGTCAAGACCGCCGCCGTGATCGGCTGGACGAAGCAGGCGACGCCGATACCCGCACCGGGCTTCGCGGCGGCGGCATTCGCGCGCGAGCTGGAGCATCCGCGCTGGTTGTACGTGCTGCCCAATAGCGACGTGCTCGTCGCGGAAAGCAACGCGCCGCCCAAGGAAAGCTCCGGCTTCCGGGACTGGGTGGCCGGCCTGGTCAAGGCCTCGGCCGGTGCCGGGGTGAAAAGCCCCGACCGGATCATCCTGCTGCGTGACGCGGATGGCGACGGGGTGGCGGAAATCCGCACGACCTTCCTGGACAACCTGTTCTCGCCATTCGGCATGGCGCTGATCGGCAGCGACCTCTACGTCGCCAATGCCGACGCGGTGCTGCGCTTCCCCTATCGCCCGGGCGAGACCAGGATTACCGCGGCAGGCGAGAAAATCGCCGACCTGCCGGGCGGGCCGATCAACCATCACTGGACCAAGAACATCCTGGCCAGTCCGGACGGGACCAGGCTGTTCGCGACGGTGGGCTCGAACAGCAATGTCGGCGAGAATGGCATGGAGAACGAGGAGCGGCGCGCGGCCATCCTCGAGATCGAGCTCGCCACCCGCACGGTCCGGGTGTTCGCCAGCGGCCTGCGCAACCCGAACGGCCTAGCTTGGCAGCCGGCCTCGGGCCAGCTCTGGACCACGGTCAACGAGCGCGACGAGATCGGCGACGACCTGGTGCCGGACTACCTGACCTCGGTGCGAGACGGCGGCTTCTATGGCTGGCCCTATAGCTGGTACGGCCGACATGTCGACGTGCGGGCGCAGCCGCCGCGCCCGGACCTAGTGGCCCAGGCGATCGTGCCCGACTATGCGCTGGGCGCGCACACAGCCTCGCTGGGCCTGGCCTTCTACGAAGGCGACATGTTCCCGGAACGCTACCGGGGCGGCGCCTTCATCGGCCAGCATGGTTCCTGGAACCGCTCGGTGCCGAGCGGCTATCAGGTGCTGTTCGTGCCGTTCGACGCGGCGGGCCGGCCGGACGGGCCGCCGGAGCGGTTCCTCACCGGCTTTTTGAACGAGGCCGGCCAAGCGCATGGCCGGCCGGTGGGTGTGGCGGTGGACCGGGCGGGTGCCCTGCTGGTGGCAGACGATGCCGGCAACGCGGTGTGGCGGGTGACCACCGCGCATGGAACCGCACAGGTCGTTCCTGCGTCTTAAGGAGCATCACGGCGACCTTTGGGTCCGCCGCCACCCTTCGGAGCCTTGCATGGACGTCCTGCGCATCCTGATCGCGATTCTCCTTCCGCCGCTCGGCGTGTTCCTGCAGGTCGGCCTCGGTCTCCAGTTCTGGATCAACATCCTGCTGACCCTGCTGGGCTACATCCCCGGCATCATCCATGCCGTGTACATCATCGTGAAGCGCTGACCAGCGCCCGGGATCGTGAAGCGCTGATCAGCGCTCCGGCCAGGCCCAAGTCGGTGGCTCGGTGCCAGGCAGCACGGTCTCGCCGAGCTCCTTACACAGCGAAAGATGCCGGCAGGCAGGCTGGGCCGCCAGCGCGCCGACCAGGGCGGGCGCGTGCGAGACGACGACCAGCTGGCTGCGCTCCGCCGCCCGGCCGATCAGCCGGGCCAGCGGTGCGAGCAGGTCCGGGTGGAGGCTGGTCTCGGGTTCGTTCAGGATCATCAGTGCGGGCGGGCGGGGCGAGAGCAGGGCGGCGGTGAGCAGCAGGTAGCGCAGCGTGCCGTCGGACAGCTCCGTGGCCTTGAGCGGGCGGAGCAGGCCCGGCTGGCGCAACTCCACCTCCAGATAGCCGTCCGTGCCGCCGATCGCGAGGGCGGCGCCCGGGAAGGCGTCGTCCAGGGTCGCGCGCAGGCCGGCACGGTCACCGATCTCGACGATGGTCTGCAGCGCTGCCGCCAGGTCCGCGCCATCATGCGCCAGGACCGGCGTGAAGGTGCCGACCTGCGGCCGGCGCGACGGCGCGTTCCGGTCGGTCGGCAGATGGTCGTAGAACCGCCAGGCCGCCATCCGCTCGCGCAGCAGCAGCAGTTCCGGCGCCTGGCGGGGGTCGGCGCAGTGGGTCATCATGCTGTCGGCGGAGGCGAGATCGGTCATGGCCTGCCGCCATACCCCCCGATCGTCGCGCAGCCGCACGGATGGGCCGCGCCGCTCGGCAAAGCAGCTGGCGCGGCGGAGCAGTTCGCCGGTCCAGACACTCTCGGCCTTGATCTCCGGATCGCGGGCAAAGGCGGAGGTCGAGGGCTTAGGCAGGCCCAGATCGATCGCATAGCCATAATCGGGGCTGGCGAAGCCCAGCTTGAGCCCGACCGGCTGGCGGCGCACCGTGCCCTGCACCGGCACGGTGCCGGTCTTCATCCCGCGTGAGAAGGCTTCCGGCCCGGCCCAGAGGGTAGAGGACAGGCCGCCCTCGGCGGCGAGCGAGGCCACCACTCGGCCCTGCGCCAGATCGGCCAGGAGGCGCAGGGCCCGGTACAGGCTGGACTTGCCGCTGCCGTTGGCCCCGGTAACCAGGTTGAGCGGCCCGAGCTCCAGGCGCAGGTCGCGCAGGGAGCGGTAGCCGGAAACAGCGAGGCGGCTGATCATGGCTGCTGCACAGCGAAACTGCGACGGAAGGTCAAGCGGCGGATTGAGGGTGAGCCTGCACCCGCTGGCCCGAATGGCGCTGTTCCGGCATCTTGCGGTGATAAACCCGAGGTGAGGCTTTAGCGATGGCGACCAAGATCTTCGTCAACCTCCCGGTCAAGGACCTCGACCAGTCGATGGTGTTCTTCCGGGGCCTGGGCTTCGACTTCAACCCGCAGTTCACCGACGAGACCGCCGCCTGCATGGTCATTGCCGACGACATCTTCGTCATGCTCCTGACCGAGCCCAAGTTCAGCGAGTTCACACCCAAGCAGATCTGCGACACGCACACCAGCACCGAGGTGCTGATCGCGCTGTCCCGGGACAGCCGGGAGGCGGTCGACCGGATCGTGGCAGCCGCCGTCGCCGGCGGAGGCAGCACCTACAGGGAGCCCAAGGACCATGGCTTCATGTATTACCACGCCTTTTCCGACCTGGACGGGCACAACTGGGAAGTCATCTACATGGAACCGGATACCGTTCCGCCCGCCTGAGTGGAAGCGGCCAGGACGCGGTGCCGGCACTGGCGATTGATCCGGATCAAGGCCCGGCCGAGGTTGACCAACTAGATTCCGGGAACAACGGGGCGACCACAACCGAAGGAGTTGATGCCATGGCCAAGATGAAGGCGGCGATCTTCGTCGAGAAGAACCGCATCGTCCTGGACGAGAAGCCCATTCCCGAGGTGGGGCCGCTCGATGCGCTGATCCGGGTGACCACGACCACGATCTGCGGCACCGACATCCATATCCTCAAGGGCGAGTACCCGGTCGCCAAGGGGCTGACGGTCGGGCACGAGCCGGTCGGCATCATCGAGAAGCTGGGCTCGGCCGTGCAGGGCTACCAGGAGGGTCAGCGCGTGATCGCCGGTGCGATCACGCCCAGCGGCTACACCAATGCCTGCCTGTGCGGCTGCGGCTCGCAGGACGGGGTCGGCACCAGGCACGGCTTCAGGGCGACCGGTGGCTGGAAGTTCGGCAACACGATCGACGGCTGCCAAGCCGAATACGTGCTGGTGCCGGACGCGATGGCCAACTTGGCGCCGGTGCCGGACGGCCTCACCGACGAGCAGGTGCTGATGTGCCCGGACATCATGTCCACCGGCTTCTCGGGCGCGGAGCGCGGCCAGGTCAGGATCGGCGACACGGTGGTGGTGTTCGCACTGGGGCCGATCGGGCTGTGCGCGGTGGCCGGCGCCCGGCTGATGGGGGCCGCCACCATCATCGGCGTCGACACGGTGCCGGCCCGTCTGGAAGTCGCGCGGGCGATGGGCTGCGACCAGGTGGTCGACTTCAAGGCCGGCGACCCGGTCGACCAGATCATGCAGATCACGGACGGGCGGGGCGCGGACGTCGCGATCGAGGCGCTGGGCACGCAGGGCACCTTCGAATCCGCGCTGCGGGTGCTCCGGCCGGGCGGCACGCTTTCCAGCCTGGGCGTCTATTCCGCCGACCTTCGCATCCCGCTGAATGCGTTTGCCGCGGGCCTGGGCGACCACACCATCGTCACCACCCTCTGCCCGGGCGGCAAGGAGCGGATGCGCCGGCTGATGGGCGTGATCGAGACAGGGCGAGTCGACCTGAAGCCGCTGGTCACCCACCAGTTCAGCCTGGACCGGATCGAGGAAGCCTATGACCTGTTCGGCCACCAGCGCGACGGCGTGCTCAAGGTCGCCATCAAGCCGTGAGGCTGCGGCACTCGGCTTGAACATGGGGGCTTGCTGCCGATCTTGATGGGAAGGGCGCAACCGCCCGCGGGGACTGCCGCAGTTGGGAGATGCTCCATGCCCAATCCCATCAGACAACGCCCACCCTCCGGGCAGCTACGTCAACGGCGCCCGGCCGTGCGTGCACGGCCGCGGCCGCGGCGCTTGTCGATCGAAGAGCGCGAGCGCCTGCTCGACGAAGCGCTGCTGGAGAGCTTTCCTGCCAGCGACCCGGTCTCCTCGCTGGAGTTCAGCTGACGGAGCCGTCAGCTACCGCGCGCTCCCTCGGGAGGAACCAGGGCAGGTGCTGGCCGTTGGAGGCGCATGAGCGAGGAACCCTTCAGCGACGATCCGGCGGAGCCTCGGAGAGGAGCCGTCCGGGTCGAGGTCCAGCTTTCGGCGGACACCATGGCGCTGCTCGACCGGTGGCGGAGCACACGTCCGGAGCGGCCGAGCCGCTCCGACGTGATCCGGCAGATCGTCGAGGCGGCGCTGCACGAGCGCGGTGAACCGGTGCTGCCCGGGCCGGAAAAGCTCGAGCAGGTGATGCGCTAGCCTGCCCGGCCAGCTGGGGCAGCCGCCCGCCTACTATTCATGGCGGTCATGGCAGCCTCGCGGCCGCCAAGACTTTCCTCCCTAACGATCATAGCAGGTGTCGCAGCAAGCCGGCGCTGACCATCGTTCGCGACCTGCGCATCCTTCTGCACCTGTCACGCCCCGGCATCCGCCACGCGCGGCGGCCGGGGTTGGCTCCTGCCCGGCATGTCGCCATCCTGGAGACGGCCCGTCAGGGCGTGCCGGACCGGGCGGCCCTGGTGATGTGCGAGCATCTGCTGGCTTCCCGGCGCAGATTGTTGGACTAGAAGCCGGCACGGTGCGGGTGCCCAGAAAGATCCGGCCGGGAAGTGCTAGGGAGGTTTGACGAAAATGCTGAAACAACTGGCGGTCGCCCTGACGGTGACCACCGCCCTCTTGGCTTCGGCCGTGGCAAAGGCGGAAACGCTCCGGTTCGGCCATGCCAACGCCCCGGGCGAGGTCTTGCACGACCTGTTCAACGAGTTCGCCGAGAAGGTGAAGGAGCGCACCAACGGCGAGCTGGAGATCCAGGTCTTCCCGTCCGAGCAGCTGGGCAAAGAGGTCGACCTCATCCAGCAGGTGAAGTTCGGCGCGCTGGACATCTCCGCACCCAGCATGCCGTCCATGGCGGGACTGGTTCCCGCGCTCGAGATGGCCAGCACGCCGTTTTTGTGGACGGACTGGGCGGAAGCCGAGGAGGTCCTGCGCGGGCCCGCCTTCGAGCCGCTCTGGGACGAGCTGCGCGACCAGCACAACATCGTGCCGCTGACCAAGATCTCCTACTGGGGCTGGCGCAACTTCACCTTCACCGACCGCGAGGTGCGCAAGCCCGAGGACATGGTGGGCCTCAAGATCCGTGTGCCGGAAAGCCCGATCTGGGTCGAGATGATCCGCGCGTTCGGTGCGGCACCCACGCCGATCCCGTTCGGCGAGGTCTATACCGCCCTGCAGCAGAAGACGGTGGACGGGCAGGAGAACCCGATCCCGACCATCTACTCGCGCAAGTATTATGAAGTGCAGGGTGTGCTGACGCTCGACCGGCACATGCTGCAGAACAACACGATCGTGATCAGCAAGATCACCTGGGACCGGCTCTCCGAGGAGCACCAGAACATCCTGCGCGAGGAGACGGAGGCGATCTCCAAGAAGAACTCCGAGCTGCAGCAGGGCCGCGAGCGCGACATGCTGGAGGAGATCCGCAAGTCCGGCCGCACCAAGATCATCGAGGACGTCGATGTCGAGGCGTTCAAGGCGGCGATGGAGCCGGTCTATCCGCAGCTCGCCGAACGCTGGGGCCAGGAGCACTGGCAGCGCCTGCAGGATGCGATCGCCGAAGTGCGCAAGCAGTAACGGAATCCGTCCATGTCCGCCGCCTGGCTCGTGCGGCTGGACGATGCGCTGGCCCGCGGCGAGGACCTGTTCCTTGCCGCGACCCATGCGATCGTCGCCGGCCTCGTCATCGCCGCCGTCTTCTTCCGCTACGTGCTGAGCGACCCGCTGGTCTGGTCGGAAGAATTCATTGTCATCGTGTTCACCTGGATGCTGTTCGTCGGTCTCTCCAGCGGCTTTCGCACGCGCATGCATCTGCGGGTCGATGCGCTCCTGGTGGTCCTGCCCGAGCGTTGGCGGAGCCTGCTGGGCACGATCGCGGTGCTCGCCACCCTCGTCACGCTCCTGGCACTGGTCTGGTTCGGCATCCAGCTCACCATGACCATGTACGGCTCGCCCACGCCGATGATGCGCATCTCGTCGGCCTGGGCGCTCAGCGCCGTGCCGGCGGGCGCCGGGCTCTCCTGCATCCACATCCTGCGCCACGCCGTCTGCGACGGGCTGAAGCGCACGCTCTGGCCAGACGACCTGATCGGGGCCGCTGAAGAGGAAGCGATCTGATGCTGGTCCTGGTCCTCGCCTTCGCGATCCTGGTTGCGGTCGGCACGCCGGTCGCCATCGCCATGATCGCGTCCTCCGGCCTCGTCATCTGGCAGGAAGGCATCCCGCTCTCCCTGGTGGTCCAGCGGGTCTTCGCCGGGCTGCAGTCATTCCCGCTCCTGGCCGTGCCGCTGTTCACCCTGGCGGGCTCGCTCATGAACGAGTCCGGGATCAGCGAGCGGCTGTTCGCCTTCACCCGCGCCATTGTCGGGCATATCCGCGGCGGGCTGGCGCAGACCGCGATCGTCGGCAACGTGTTCCTGTCCGGCATCTCCGGCTCGTCGATCGCCGACACCGCCGCCACCACGCGGGTGCTGACCCCGCAACTGGAACGCAACGGCTACAGCCGGGCGTTCGGCGCGGCGCTCTCGGCCTCGGCCGGCACACTGGGGCCGATCATTCCGCCCTCGATCCTGATGGTGCTCTACGCCTGGCAGGCCAACGTCTCGCTGGGGGCGCTGTTCATCGCCGGCCTGGTCCCGGGCGTGGTGATGGCGGGGGCCATGGCCGCCGTCATCATGATCCTGGCGCGGATCCGCAACTACCCGACCTCGGGCGAGTTCCGGGCGAGCGTGCTCTGGACCACCTTCAAGCGCGCCATCTGGGCGCTGCTGATGCCGGTCATCATCATTGTCGGCTTCCGCCTGGGCGCGGTCACCGCCACCGAGATCGCCGGTGTGGCCGCACTCTACTCGGCACTGGTGGGCATCTTTGTCTATCGCACCCTCAAATGGTCGAGCCTGCCGCGCATCCTGACCACCACGGCGCGCGAGACCGCCGTGATCCTGATCATCGCGGGTGCCGCATCGCCGTTCAGCTGGATCTTGGGCATCGAGCAGGCGCCGCAGCTCGTGGTGAACACGCTGACCGCGCTCAGCTCCGAGCCCTGGGTGATCCTGCTGATCCTGAACGTCGCGCTGCTGGTCGTCGGCATGTTCGTCGAGACCATCGCGGTCATGATCATCCTGGTGCCGATCCTGATCCCGCTGCTCATCACCCTGCAGATCGACCTGGTGCATTTCGGGATCGTGCTGCTGGTCAACTTGGTTGTCGGCCAGCTCACCCCGCCGGTCGGCGTGCTGATGTTCGTCTCCATCACCATCGCCAGGGTGACGATGGGGCAGATCCTGCGCGAGATCTGGCCGTTCTTCATCGGCCTGATCGTGGCGCTCGGCCTGATCACCTACCTGCCGGGCCTGAGCCTCTGGCTGCCGCACGTGCTGGGCTTCTGAGGCCGAGCCCTTGCCCCCTCGGCCCTTGGGCCGGGCGCCAAGCGCGGCTAGACCGCGCGAGGCGCCGCGGCGCAAAGGGCCAGAAGGGACAGGAAACCCATGCAGATCAACGCCATCAATCTTGCCGACCGGGTCGCGATCGTCACCGGCGGCGCCCAGGGCATTGGCCAGGTGGTCGGCCGGCGCTTCCTCGACTCCGGGGCAAAGCTGGTCGTCTGGGAGGTGGTCGCCGGCCGGCTGGCCAAGGCGGTGGAGGAGTTCGCCGCCATGGCCGGGGCCGAACGGGTTCATGGCGAGGTGGTCGACATCGCCGACGAGGCGGGCGTGGCGGCCGCGGTCAGGAACACGGTGGCGAGGTTCGGCCGGATCGACATCCTGGTGAACAACGCGGCCCTGGTCGGGCCGAACGCGACGCTTGCCGACTATCCGAGCGATGCCTGGAAGAGCGTCATCGACGTGGACGTGAACGGCACCTTCTACTGCTGCAAGCACGTCGCCCCGGTGATGCTGGCCCAGGACTATGGCCGGATCGTCAACATCGCCTCGATCGCTGGCAAGGAAGGCAACCCGAACGCCGCTGCCTACAGCTCGGCCAAGGCGGCGGTGATCGCGATGACCAAGTCGCTGGGCAAGGAGCTGGCCAAGGCGAACATCGCGGTGAACTGCGTGACGCCCGCCGTGGCGCGCACGCCGGGTGCCATGGAGCAAGCACCCGAGCATATCGAGTACATGCTGGCCAAGATCCCGCGCGGGCGGTTCCTGGAGCTGGGCGAGGCGGCGGCGATGATCGCCTGGCTGGCGAGCGAGGAGAACTCGTTCACGACCGGGGCGGTGTTCGACCTGTCCGGCGGCCGGGCCACCTACTGACGGACCGCTTGCCACGCAGCCATCATCTGGTTGAACTATTCCACATTTTCAGGGAATGAATTAGATACGCCTGCCGGGAATCGGGCGCATCCTGCATTCACCGTTGTGGCATCGCACGATCCTGACTCAGCCAACGGCCCTGGAGCTTCCGGGTCCGGTTCGGCCGTCCCGGGCGGCGATGCCCGGACGGTGTCCCGCCGGCTGGAGGCCGGGGTCGGATCCCTTGGCGCGGAGGAGTGATTGCCGGCAGCACCGATACCTGCGGACGAGAACCTGCGCCTGGATTCGCTGCGGGCCTGCCAGATCCTGGACACGCCAGCCGATCCCCGGCTGGACGCGATCACCCGGCTGGCGGCACGGCTGTACGACGTGCCGATCGCGCTGGTCACGCTGGTCGACGAAAGCCGGCAATGGTTCAAGTCGGCGGTGGGCCTGCCCGCCGGCAGCCAGACGCCACGCACGCAATCCATGTGCGCCTATACGCTGCTCGATCCTGATCGGTCGCTGCTGATCCCGGACACACGGGTCGACCCGCGCACCGCAGACAACCCGGCGGTCACCGGGGCGATGAACGTGCGCTTCTATGCGGGCATCCCGCTACGCGCCGAGGACGGCCATGTGCTGGGCACGCTGTGCATCGTCGACACGCGGCCGCGCCAGCTCCGGCCGGGTGAGCTGGACGATCTCGTGGACCTGGCGGCCAGCGTCACCGGGATCCTCGCCTTGTACCGGAGCATGGCCACGCTGCGCCAAAGCGAGGTGGAGGCACGGCGGCTCGCTGTTGCGGCGGAGGAGGCGCGGCGCGAAGCCGAGGCCGCGGCGAGCAGCCGGTCGATGTTCCTGGCGACGATGAGCCACGAGATCCGCACCCCGCTTACCGGCGTGCTCGGGATGGTCGATCTCCTGGCCGAGGAGGCGCTGACCGATCGCCAAGCGCATTATCTGCGCTCGATCCGCACGTCGGGGCGCCACCTGCTCAGCGTGGTGAACGAGATCCTGGACTATTCCCGGATCGAGGCCGACGGCCTGGTCCTGGAGGAGGTCGACTTCACCCTCGAGGAGCTGGTGGAGCAGCTCCGTTCCATCCTGGGCCCGCAGGCGGCCGATCGCGGCCTGCGACTGGATTTCGACCTGCCGGACGGGCCTTTGCCGGTGCTGCGGGGCGATCCCACCCGGCTGCGCCAGGTCCTGGTCAACCTGATCGGCAACGGCCTGAAGTTCACGAGCGAGGGCGGGGTCCGGCTGGGGGTCCGGCTCGGCCCGGCCGACGAGGCTGGGTGGCGGGTGACCTTCATGGTCGCCGACACCGGCATCGGCATCCCCAAGGAACGGCAGGCCGACCTGTTCAAGCCGTTCAGCCAGGCGGAGCTCTCGACCAGCCGCCACTATGGCGGCACCGGCCTGGGCCTCGCGATCTGCGGCAGGCTGATCGCCGCGATGCGCGGGCAGATCACGCTGGACAGCGTGCCGGACAAGGGCAGCACCTTTCATGTCTACGTGCCGCTCGGTGCCGGCGCCATGCGGCCGGCGGCGAGTGCCGCACGCGAGGCGGTGCCGGGAGGCAGAGCGCTGGACGTGCTGGTGGCCGAGGACGTGGCAGTCAACCGCGACCTGCTCCAGACCGTGCTGGCGCGCCACGGCCACCGGGTCGAGTTCGCCGAGAACGGCGCGGAGGCAGTCGGGAAGCTGAAGGAGCGGGCGTTCGACGTCGTGCTGATGGACGTGCAGATGCCGGTCATGGACGGGATCGAGGCGACCCGCCGGATCCGCGCCAGCCAGGCACCCGCCAGCCGTGTGCCGATCCTGGGCCTGACCGCCAACGTCATGGCCGAGGAGCGCCAGCACTGCCTCGCCGCGGGCATGGACCAGGTGCTGAGCAAGCCTTTCGTCTGGCCGGAGCTGCTGGCAGCCCTTGGCGGCATCGGCGGCTCCACCCAAGG
>NZ_WUJP01000607.1 GCF_009806515.1 Geminicoccus flavidas
CCTGGCCGTGGTGCCGGTGGACGAGCCTCCAGGCGAGCTGATCGATGCCGCGCTCCTGGCCAAGCTGCAGGCGGCCGCCGGGCCCGAGCGGTTCACGCAGTTCCTCCAGAACGCGATCCAGACCGGCGTGACCATCTATGCCGAGATGCTGGACCGGCAGGAGGACCCCGAGCACTTGGCGGGGCTGGCCCATCGCCTGGCCGGCTCGGCACCCAGCTTCGGCCTGACCGGCATCGGCCGGCTCGCCCGCGAGCTGGAACGGCTGAGCCGGGAGCGGCTGGACGTCGCCGCCTTGCTCGACCTGCTGGGCGACGCACTGGCCGGCACCCGGCAGGCACTCGTCGACGGCGGCCACCTGCCCAACTGACCTGGCCTTAGCGCAGAAAGTCCGCGGCCTTCGGCAACGAGCGGCGCCCTGACGGATTAATGACCTGCGGGTCCTGTCCGAAGGGGCGGACATGGGGCAGCGGAGGCCTGGATGGTCAAGAAGATCCTGATCGGGCTGGCGGTCCTGGTGGTGCTGCTGGTGGGCGGCGCCGCCGTCGCGTTCTGGACGATCGACCCGAACGTGCTCAAGCCCTACGCGGAGCGGGCGGTCAGCTCCGCGCTTGGCCGGCCGTTCCGGATCGCCGGCGACCTGGAGATCGAACGCGGCTGGATCATCAGGATCCGCGCCCACGACGTCCATCTCGGCAACGCGGAGTGGAGCGACCGGGAGGACATGGCAACGGTCCAGACCGTCGAGGCGAGCTTGGACCTGTGGGACCTGATCACCGCGCAGCGGATCACCATTCCCGAGCTGACCCTGGATCGTCCGGTCGCCAGCCTCGAGCGCAACGAGCAGGGCGAGGCGAACTGGCAGTTCGGAGGGCAGGAGGATCAGGCCGCTGCCGATCAGACCTCGGGTCCGCCGAGCCTGCCCTATGTCGGTCGGCTGACGGTGCGCGGCGCGCAGGTTGCCTATCGCGATGCTCAGGCCGACCAGGAGTTCTCCGCGAGCCTCGCCAGCCTGACCGCCAACTCCGAGGGAGGTCCGGAGCAGCAGGCCGGCTGGCTCATGCGCGCGAATGCCCAGGACCTGAAAGTGACCAACGCCGGCTGGAGCGGCCAAGCCGGGCAACTCCTCTCGGTGAACGGCGTCGAGACCAGCCTGGACGTCCAGGATTTCCTGAACGAGGGGCAGTTCACGATCCCCGAGGTCACCGTCGACCGACCGGTGGTCCATCTGGAGCGGGACGAGCAGGGCCGGACGAACTGGCAGGTCGGTCCCGAGCAGCAAACGGAGGCGGCCGAGGCGGCCGCGGCAGCAGCACCCGATGACCGTGCGGAACTGCCGTTCGTCGGCAAGCTGACGGTGCGGGATGCAGAGGTCGCCTACCGCGACGCCCAGTCCGGCCGGGAGATCGCGTCGACCCTGAGCCTGACGGCGGAGTCGCAGGGAGAAGGCGACCGGATGAAGCTGCAGGGGGAAGGGCAGGTCAACGACCTTCCCGTGAAGCTGGATGGCACCTTCGGCTCCTATCGGATGCTGGCCGGCTCCGACCAGCCGTTCCCGGTCCAGGGCACGCTGACCATCGGGCAGTCACGGGTTGCCCTGGACGGCACGATCGCCGATCCGGCCAGCCTGGAGGGTGTCGATCTGCAGACCGAGATCGCCGCTCAGGACCTTTCCAAGGCCATGGAGATGGTCGGCGTGCCGGCACCCGAAATCCCCCCCTTCGACCTGGACGGCCACCTCACCTACCGCAACGGCGAGGCGAGGCTGGAGAGCCTGCACGGTCGGGTCGGCGACAGCGACATTGCGGGCTCAGCCGCTTTCGCACCGGGCGGGGAGCGCCCGAAGGTCTCCGCCGACCTCACCTCAGAGAACCTGGACCTGGATGATCTGAGCGGCCTGATCGGGAGGGCGCCGGATGCGGGGCCAGGCGAGACGGCGTCGCCCGAGCAGGAACAGCAGGCGCAGGCCGAGGAGGACGATCCCCATGTCATCCCCGATCCTTCGCTGCATGCCGATGCCTGGGATGCCATCGACGCGGATGTCCATTTCCGCGGCAAGCGAATCCGCGCACAGGGCGTGCCGCTGGACGACGTGGACGTTCATCTGTTCATGGAGGAGGGACGCCTGCGCATCGATCCACTCAAGGCAGGGATCGCGGGCGCTACGGTGGATGGACATCTCGCGGCGGATGGCCAACGCAATCCGCCGGCGGTCGAGGTCGATCTCTCCGGCAGCGGCCTGGACCTGCAGCGTTTCCTCGGCGAGTTCGACCTTCAGCAGTATGGCAGCGGACGGATGTCGGCCCGTGTCGCGCTGAAAGGCGAGGGTGACAGCCTGCGCAGCGTCCTGGACACCAGCCAGGGCCAGATGGCGGTCATCATGGAGGAGGGCGAGATCACTGCATTGCTGATCGAGGCGCTGGGCCTCGATCCAGCCGAGATCCTGCCCGTCCTGTTCGGGGGAACCGAGCCTGGATCGGGCGAGCGCCTGTTCGAGGTGCGCTGCATGGTCGTCGATCTGCAGGTGGCGGATGGAATCGCACGCAGCCAGAACATCGTGCTGGACACCACCGACAGCGTGATCACCGCAAAAGGAGGCGTGAACCTGTCCACCGAGGCGATCCAGTTGGATTTCGAGCCTCACCCCAAGGACACCAGCATCTTCGCGTCACCCGCACCCGTCTATATCCGCGGAAGGTTCGGCGAGCCCAGCGTCATGCCCGATCCGACGCCCGCGATCATCCGTGGTGCTGCCGCCGTCGCGGTCGGGGTCGTGCTGACGCCGCTGGCTTCCTTCCTTCCCTTCATCGACATAGGCACTGCCGAGGATGCGCCATGCGCCGCGCTGATCAGCAAGACTCAGGACGAGAACGCGCTGGAGCCGGCTGAGGGCGAGGGCCAGTGAACACAGGTCGGCCGGCCCCGGGATGCCCGGAACCGGCCGACGTCATAAGGAGCGGGAAGGGCGCGTTTTCAGCTTGGCTGAGCCTGCATCGCACTCTGGCCGTTCTTGCGGATGCTGACCGGCACCGACTTCACCGCCGGCACCTTGCTCTCCTCGGCATGGTGCCAGATCGGGACCAGCCCGTTGCACTCGGGATAATAGGCGCCGATGCAGCCCTTGGGGATGTCGTAGCCGACCACCCGCAACCCGCCGAACTCCCGGTGAACCTGATCGCGCGACTCGCCCACCAGGGTCACCGTCTCACCCTCGTTCAGGCCCAGGCGCGCCATGTCATCGGGATTCACGAACACGACCATCCGCGTGCCTTCCACCCCGCGGAACCGGTCGCGGTAGCCATAGATCGTGGTGTTGAACTGGTCGTTGCTGCGCAGGGTGATCAGCCGGAGCATGTCCTCCGTCAGGTCCAGCCCGTGGCTGTTCATGCCCTCGGGCACCACGAAATTGGCCTTACCGGTGTCGGTGTCCCACTTGCGCTCGCGGGCACCGAGCGGCCGGGCGAAGCCGCCGGGCTGGAAGAGCCGCTGGTTGAAGTCCTTGAAGTCATCCGGGTAGGTGGCCTCGATCGCGTCGCGGATCTTGCTGTAGTCGGCGACCCAGGCGTCCCAGTCGACCTTCGGGTTAGGGTCGAGCGTTGCCTTGGCCAGCCCGGCGACGATCGCGGGCTCGGAGCGCAGATGCTCGCTGATCGGCGTCGCGACCGGCCGCGAGCCATGGATGCGCGCGGTGCTGTCCTCCATCGACACGACCTGCGGCCCGGCCGCCTGCTGGTCGGTCTCGGTCCTGCCCAGGCAAGGCAGGATGTAGGAGATCTCGCTGGTCACCAGGTGGCTGCGGTTTAGCTTGGTCGAGACCTGGACGTTCAGGCGCATTTTCCGCCAGCCTTCCTCCAGCCGGTCCCGGTCGGGTGCCGCGCGCACGAAGTTGCCGCCCAGGCTGATGAAGGCCTGCACGCTGCCCTCGACGATGCCCTCGCAGGCATCCACCGTGCTGAAGCCTTCCCAGCGCGGCGGCTCGAACCCGTAGAGCTCCTTCAGCCGGTCGAGCGGCACCAGCTCCGGCTTCTCCGAGATGCCGACCGTGCGCTGGCCCTGCACGTTGGAGTGGCCGCGCACCGGCAGGATGCCCGCCCCGGGCTTGCCAATATTGCCTTTCAGCAGGAGCAGGTTGACGAGCATCCGCACGCTCTCGACGCCCTTGCGGTGCTGGGTCAGGCCCATGCCGTACATGGCCATGGTCGCCTGGGAGCGCGCGTAGATCCGGGCGGTCTCCTCGAGATCGGCCCGCTTCAGGCCGGAATGACGCTCGATCTCCTTCCAGCTCGTCGCCCGCGCCTTGTCGGCGAACGCCTCGAAGCCGTGCGTGTGCTCCCGGATGAAGGCGTGGTCGAGCACCAGGGGCTCACCCTTGGCTCTCGCCTCATCGTCCAGGGCGATCAGCGCCTTGCAGATCCCCATAAGTGCCGCGATGTCGCCGCCCGCTTCCACCTGGAAGTAGTGCGAGCTGATCCGGGTCTCCTGGCCCAGGATCATCTCGGTCGGGCTCTGCGGGTTGGTGAACCGCTCCAGCCCGCGCTCGCGCAGGGGATTGAAGGTGATGATCGGCACGTCGCGTTGGCTCACGCCCTGGAGCTGGTGGAGCATGCGCGGGCTGTTGGTGCCGACGTTCTGGCCGAAGAACAGGATGCACTCGGTGTCCTCGAAATCCTCCAGGCCCACCGTGCCGACCGGCACGCCGATGCTCTTGGGCAGGGCCACCGAGGTCGATTCGTGGCACATGTTCGAGCTGTCCGGCAGGTTGTTGCTGCCAAAGAGCCGGGCGAACAACTGATACATGTAGGACGCCTCGAGCGAGGCGCGGCCGGAGGCGTAGAACACCGCGGCATGGGGATCGACCGCCCGCAGCTCGCGCCCGATCTCGACGAAGGCGTCCGGCCAGCCGACCGGCACATATTTGTCGCTCGCAGGGTCGTAGCGCAGCGGCTGGGTGAGCCGGCCGACCTCCTCCAGGTCGTGGTCGGGCCAGGAAAGCAGCTCAGTAACCGTGTGCCTGGCGAAGAACTCGGGGCCGATCGTCTTGGTGGTCAGCTCCCAGGCGGTGGCCTTCGCGCCGTTCTCGCAGAACTCGGCCGGGTGCGGATCGGCGGGCTTCGCCCAGGCGCAGCTCACGCACATGAAGCCGCCGGTCTTGTTCTGCTGGGGCAGGGCCGCCGTGACCCGTGCCACGCCTTCCCGACCGACATGACGCATCACCGACTGCGCCGAGCCCCAGCCGCCCGCAGGCCCGTCGTAAGGCTTGATGGTGACCTTGCTCATGCGCCGACCCTTCCTGTGCGTGCCTGCCGGGCTCGGCTCGGCAGACGGTCCCTTTAAGAGAACCTAACGTGCCGCATAGCGGAGAGTTGCGCTCTTGCTAGCAATTTCAGAATTCGGGCCAAGCCTCGGAACAGGCGTGACTTCTGCTTCTTCAGCCGGTCAGGACCAGCTTGGCGAACCGGTCCAGATAGGCCTCGTTCAGCTCGATGCCGAGGCCGGGTGCGGTAGGTGCCGCCAGCCGGCCGTTCCTGGCCCTGGTTTCGTAGGCCTCGGTCACGATGTCGTAGCGGCCGTCCGGCCAGTAGGGGAACCACTCCAGGATGATGAAGTTCGGCATGGCGAACACGGCGTGGACGGCGGCCGCGGTCGCCACCGGGGCGCCGCAATTATGCGGCTGCAAATGGAGGTTGTAGACCTCGGCCATAGCGGCGATCTTCATTATCTCGCTGATGCCGCCGCAAAGCCCGATGTCGGGCTGGAGGATGTCGAGGGCCTGCCGCTCGATGAAGGGCCGGAACTGGTAGCGGGTGTAGAGCCGCTCGCCGCCGGCGATGGGGATCGGCACTTCCTCTCCGACCTTCACCATGGAATCGAAATTCCCAGGGTCGACCGGCTCCTCGTAGAAGAACGGCCGGTATTCCGCGAGCATCCGCCCATAGGTGATGGCGTCGGTGGTGCCGAGATTGCCGTGGATGTCCAGGCAGATGTCGAAGTCGGGGCCGACCGCTTCCCGGATCGCCTTGACCCGCTCGACGGCGAGCAGCGCCCAGTCGCGCGGGATGTGCCGGTTCGGGAATTCGAACTGGCCTTGCCGGTTCATCTCGAACGGGTCGAGCTTGCAGGCGGAGTAGCCCTCTGCCTGGATCTGGAGGACCCGCTCGGCCGCCTCTTCGGGCCTGGCCATCTTCGTGAACCAGCCATTGGCATAGAGCCGGATGTCGTCCCACATCCGCCCGCCCAAAAGGTCGCAGACCGGCCGGCCCAGCGCCTTGCCCTTGATGTCCCAAAGGGCGTTGTCGATGGCGCTGACCGCCCCGAACAGGACCGGACCGGGGCTCTGGCCCCAGAAGGTCTTGCGGTAGAGCCGGTCCCAGATCGCGCCGATCTGGCGGGCGTCCTGGCCCTTGAGGTGCCGCTCGAACAGTTGCGTCAGGGTGTGGATGGCGCCGCGATTGCCGTCGCCGTAGGCCAAGCCCACCTCGCCGGCACCGGAGATGTCGGCATCGGTGTCGATCCGGATGATCACCGGGTGCTGGTTGACGTTGTGCGAGAGGCCGTAGTCGACGTCCCAGATGGTG
>NZ_WUJP01000608.1 GCF_009806515.1 Geminicoccus flavidas
AGGCCGGTGATCTTCATGCCTGGCCTCCCACGACCAGCTTGTCGAAGCGGCCGAGATAGTCGTCGTTCAGCTCGATGCCGAGGCCTGGGCGGTCAGGGATCCGGTAGCGGCTGTTCCGCTGCTGGTGTTCCAGCGCGTCGGTGACGATCGCGTAGCGGTCGTCGGTCCAGTAGGGGAACCATTCCATGATGATGAAGTTCGGGATCGCCGCGTCGAGCTGCACGCCGGCCGCGGTCGAGACCGGGCCGCCGCAATTATGCGGCTGGACGTGGAGATTGTAGGTCTCGGCATAGGCCGCGATCTTGCGCGCCTCGGTGATCCCGCCGCACAGGCCCATGTCCGGCTGCAGGATGTCGAGCGCCTGGCTCTCCAGATAGGGGCGGAACTGGTAGCGGGTGTAGAGCCGCTCGCCGGCCGCGATCGGGATCTTCACGTTCGCCGACACCTTCTTCATGCAGGCGACGTTCATCGGATCGACCGGCTCCTCATAGAAGAACGGCCGCGACGCTTCGAGCATCCGCCCATAGGTGATGGCATCCGTGGTACCGAGATTGCCGTGCAGGTCGAGCAGGATGTCGACGTCGGGACCGACCGCCTGGCGC
>NZ_WUJP01000609.1 GCF_009806515.1 Geminicoccus flavidas
ACCGCCTCGACGCGCTTCACCGCCAGGATCGCCCAGTCTCGTTCGATGTGCCGGCGCGGATAGCGCCACTCGCCTTCTGGCGTGGTGCCGAACGGGTCAAACTTCAGCGCGTCATAGCCGTCCGCCACGACTTTCAGCGCCGCCTCGGCATACTCCTCCGGCGCGTTCAGTCCGGTGTACCAGCCGTTCGCATAGACCCGGATCTCGTTCCGGACCTTACCGCCCAGCAGCTCGTAGACCGGGACGCCCAGTGCCTTGCCCTTGATGTCCCAGAGCGCCTCGTCGATCGCGGACATGGCACCATAGACGATCGGCCCGCCGCCCTGGCCCCAGAAGGTGCGGCGGAACAGGGTCTCCCAGATCGATTCGATCCGGCACGGGTTGGCACCGATCAGGAAGGTTTCGGCAAGCGTGCGGATCATGTGGATGCCACCCTTGGCGCCAGTGCCGTAGGCCAGGCCCAGCTCGCCGGCGCCGTAGATGCCCTCGTCGGTGTCGATCCGCACGATCACCGGGTTCCAGAAGGTGTGGAAGTCCCGGCCATAGTCGACGTCGTGGATCGTCACGCCGGTGATCTTCATCGGGCTTCCTCAAGGTTTGATCAGGCCGAAGGCCTTCGGCAGGGCGAGGGTGAGGTCGGGCCAGAGCCCGATCAGGACGACGGTAGCGCCGCCGCTCAGGATGTAGGGCAGCATCGCGCGGGTGAGCGGGCCCACCCCGACCTTGGCGATGTTGGCCACGGCGAACAGGACATTGCCGACCGGCGGCGTGATCAGGCCCAGCACGCAGTTCACGATCAGCATGATACCGAGCTGGACCGGATGAAGCCCGGCTGCCAGCGCCAGGGGCGTAACGACCGGCGCGAACAGGATGATCGAGATGCTGGCGTCCAGCCACATCCCGCAGAACAGGAAGAACAGGTTGATCAGCAGCACCACGGTGACGAGGTCGGTGCTGACGCCCGCCAGCATGGTCTTCACCACCATGGGCAGGTTCTCCATGGCGAACACCCAGCTCATCGCCGAAGCACCGGCGATGATGAAGAACAGCCTTGCGGTGTCCATGGACGCCACGGACAGGATCGGCCCCAGATCGGCAATCTTCAGGGTGCGCAGGAAGAAGAAGCCCACCACCAGCGAATAGACCACGCAGGCCGCGGCCGCCTCGGTGGGCGTGAACCAGCCCATGATGATGCCGCGGATCATGATGATCGGCATGACGATCGCGAAGAAGGCGTCGCGGAAGCCCAAGAGGAGCTTTCTCGGCGTCACCTCCACCTCGACCTTAGGGTACTGCTTGCGCCAGGAGATCCACTGGACCTGCGCCATCTGGACGAGGCAGAGCAGGATGCCCGGCAGGATCGCGGCGGAGAACATCGCGCCCACCGAGACGTTGGTGACCGCGCAGTAGACGATGATCATGGTGGATGGCGGGATGATGGCGCCCGCCAGCGAGGTCGCCGCCGTGATCGCCGCGGAGAACGGCCGGTCGTAGCCCTGGCGTTCCATGGCGTAGATGAACATCCGCCCCTGGCTGGCGATGTCGCCCAAGGCCACGCCGGTCACCCCGGCGAACAGGAGGCTGGAGACGACATTGACCTGGGCGAGCCCGCCGCGGATCCGGCCCACGATCAGGTTGCAGAAGTCGAACAGCCGGTCGGTCAGCTTCGCCCGGTTCATGATCTCGCCGGTGAGCAGGAAGAACGGGATCGCCATCAGGACGAACACGTCGATCCCGGCGAACATCTTCTCCGGCAGCATGCGCAGGAACAGGAGGTTGCCCGAGAACAGGAAGTAGGAGGTCGAGGAGACCAGCATCACGAGCGCGATCGGCAATCCCAGGGCCAGGAGCAGCAGGAAGACAACGATGAAGCCGGTGATGTCCATGTCTCAGGCCGCCCGGTCCGGCATGGGCAGGCGGCCCGTGAGGCGGAGCACATCGCCCCACAGATTGACCAGGGTCGCCAGAATCATCAGCACCGCCGCCACCGGGATGGCCAGATAGGGCCAGAACAGACTGACCCCCAGGGCGGGGGCGTGGGTGACCTGGCGGGCCAGCGCCGCGGTCCAGGACTGCTGGACCAGGATCAGGAGGAACAGGAGGACCAGGAGGCGCAGCGCCAGGTCCAGGACCAGCCGGCTTCGCGGCGCCAGCCGGCCCTGCAGCAGGTTCAGGCTGATATGGTCGTCGCGACGCAGCAGCACAGCGGCCCCGAGCATGCTGAGCCAGACCAGCAGGAACCGGGTCAGCTCCTCCGACCAGGAGAAGGAAAAGCCCAGCAGGTTGCGGGACAGCACCAGCGCGGCGATGACGAGGGTCATTGCCGCCAGGATCACGTTGCACAGGAGCTCGATGACGCGGCTGACCAGGTCCGCCCATCGACTGGCACGCTCGTACATGGGCCGCACGCCTGGACCGGAGTTTCGTGACGAGGGCTCAGCGATACCCGTAGAACTGCTCGGCCTCGGCCACCGCCGCCTGGATCTCGTCCAGCACCTTTGGGTCCATCTGGGTCTTCAGCCACTCGATCGCCGCGGGCTGGGCCTTTTCGCGGAACGCCGCCTTCTCCTCGGCGGTGGGTTCGTAGATCGACACGCCCTCGCTTTCCAGGAACGCCCGCCCCGACGCCTCGTTGGCGACGGACAGGCCGCGATTGGTTTCCAGCGCCACCTGGGCGGCCTGGCGGATCACGCCCTTCAGGTCGTCCGGCAGGCTCTGGTACCAGGCCTCGTTAATGGCGACCGTGTTGATGCTGTAGACGTGCCCGTCCAGCACCATGTTCTTCTGCACCTCGTAGAGCTTGGGCACCATGAAGGTCGGGATGGAGTTCTCCTGGCCATCCACCACGCCAGTCTGCAGCGCGGTGTAGAG
>NZ_WUJP01000592.1 GCF_009806515.1 Geminicoccus flavidas
GGCGAGGAATGGGAGCAGCCCGGGCAGGCGGCACGTCGGGCCGCATGACCCGGGGCTTGCCTTGCCGCCCCGCTGTCGCGACATCAGGACGGTAGCGACGGGCTTGGCGAGGAGGTTGGCCGGTGAATATCGGGCAGGCGGCGGAGCGGTCGGGGCTGCCGGCCAAGACGATCCGCTACTACGAGCAGATTGGGCTGATCGATCCGCCGGCCAGGCGGAGCAGCAACTATCGCGACTATGACGAGACCGACGTCCAGACGCTGCTGTTCATCCAGCGCGCCCGTTCGCTGGGATTCTCGATCGACGACTGCCGTGACCTGCTGGCCCTTTATCGCGCCCGCGACCGCAGTGCTGCCGAGGTGAAGGCGCTGGCGCTGACCAGGATCGGCCAGATCGACAGCAAGATCGGCGAGCTCATGTCGATCCGCGCCACCCTGTCGGCCCTGGCCGACCGCTGTGCCGGCGACGACCGGCAGGAATGCGCCATCCTGGCGGATCTCTCGCGGGCCGGTTGACCCGGCCGCAAACCCGTCCTGCCGCTCGAAGCGGCGGTTGGACGGCTTGGTTCTGTAAATATTCGGCCCGGCGAAGCAGGTTTTCCGGAAGACAGTCCACGTCGATTGGACCATTTTATGCTGTGCAATTTGGTAGTTAATCGTGGCAATATTGCTGCACCGGGCAGTCCTGTTTTGGCTGCCCGCAGAAAACCAGCGCGTGGAGCGTAACTTGATGACGGTCCGCTGAACAACGCCTCCAAAGGGAGCAACGCCATGATCCGCGCAGCAGGGATCCGCACCGCAGGTGTCTGCCTGATGCTGAGCATGATCGCGCCGGCCGCCTACGCACAGTCAGGCTCGGCGGCTCAGCCCATGACGGAGGGAGGTGCCGGGATCACGGCAGAGCAGAGCGTCTATCAGGTCTTCTTCGCGCTCGGCAGTGCGGAACTCGACAGTGAGGCCATGTCGACGATCGCCGCCGCCGCGAACTGGTACAAGCTGGGCGGCGTGCCCAGCATCTCCGTGACCGGCCACACCGACACGACCGGCAGCGCTGCGGTTAACGAGGAAGTGTCTCAGCGTCGCGCCCAGGCCGTCGCCGATGCGCTGGTCAGCTTCGGGGTGCCCGAAATGGCGATCACTCAGAACGCCGTCGGCCAGAGCGACCTGCTCGTGCAGACGGGCGAGGGCGTTGCGGAGCGGCAGAACCGCCGGGTCGAGATCAGGCTGGAGCCGATGCAGGAGGAGCAGCCGGTGGCGGAGGCTGCCCCACCCACGGCCGCGACCGGGCCGGTCGAGGAGGTCGCCGATGTCATCCGCCGCGGCAAATTCGGCATCGGGTTCTACTATGGTGCTAACCTGCTCGACGAGGGCGACGAATCCGGTGAGGACACGCACCATGTCACGCATCTGCTCGGCTTGAACCTCACCTTCGACTACCTGCTGCTCGACTGGCTGAATCTGTCCCTGGAGCAGGCCGGCTTCTACAACGTCGACACGGACGACGACGGCTTCGGTGGCCGGACCGCGGCCGGCCTCGACTTCGTGTTTCCCGTGAGCGAGGGCGGCTTCGGCACGATCACGAGCTTCCTGCCCTATGTCGGCGTGAACCTCGGCGGGATCTACGGCTCGGGCCTCAACGATGACTTCTTCTGGGGGCCGGAGATCGGCCTGAACCTCGGCCCGGTCCAGGCGAAGATCGCCTATGACGTGCCTTTCGACCGTGACTTCGACGAGGGCATCATCTCCACGACGATCGGCGTCGGCATCCCGTTCTAGGCGAGTTCCGGCCAAAGGCCTGCGGGGGAGTTCGGCCCCCGCCGGCTGCCGCCGTCACGGGCCGAAGCTCAGCTTCAGGCCACCCAGCGGCCCGAAGTCGACCTCGACCTCGTCGCCAGGCTCGACCGGCAGCGGTACCATGCAAGTGCCGGTGGTAACCATCTGTCCGGCCTTGAGCGTGATCCCCTGCCGGGACAGCTCATTGGCGAGCCAGGTGAGTGCCGAGAGCGGGTCGCCCAGCACGTTGGCGCCAAGGCCAGTGCGCTCCAGGCGGACCAGGCCATCGCGCCGGACCGTAGCGGTCGGAGCGAAGGCGAGGAGGTCCAGCTTACGCCAGTCGGCGGTGGCCGCAGCACCATGGATGAACTGGTGGGCGCAGGCATTGTCCGCGAGCAACTGAGCCTCGCCCGCGGTGGCGAAGTCCTCGAAGCGCGAATCGGGAACCTCGATCGCCGGGTGGAGGCTGCCGATCGCCGCCAGCACCTCGTCCGGCCGGTAGTCGGCCGGGCGGGGCGGCAGGTCCCGGGCCATGCGGAAGGCGAACTCGGGCTCGGCTACCTTCATCTCGTTGCCGAGAAGCGACACGGTGGTGCCGGGTGCGAGCACGCGCTCTTCGAGGATGCGCCCGGCCAGCGGCCCGTCCACACCGATATGGGCCTGGCCGGCCAGGCTGGTGGCGGCGATCTTCCAGCCGAACAGCGGGGCCGCGCTGCGCTCCTCCAGATGGGCCTGCACCGCATAGCCGTCCGCCCGGGTCTTGGGCAGCATCTCGTCCGGGATCGCGGGCAGCTTCCAGCCCTGTTGCCAGCAGCGGAACAGGAGGTCGGATGCGGCCCTGGTGCTGGCATCGGCGGTCATGAGCGCTTCCTTGCTATTATCGCCGCTGGCGGCTTGCACGGCCAAACCTACGTGCTTTCCTGCCCGAGGTGGAGCGCCCGCGACGGGAAGGACATGGCGATGTGGATCGGTCCGGCCCGGCCGGAGCAGCGACAGGAGGTGGTGGAGCTGTGGCGCGCGGCCGGGCTCACCGTCCCGCACAACGATCCGGTGGCCGATTTCGACCAGGCGCGCGGCCGCCCTGGCTCCGACGTCCTGGTGGGCATGCTCGGTGCGCGGCTGGCCGGGGCGGTGATGGTCGGCCATGACGGCCACCGCGGCTGGCTCTATTATCTGGCAGTGGCACCGGAACTGCGTGGCCAGGGCCATGGCCGCGCCCTGGTCACCGCAGCCGAGGCCTGGCTCGCCCGGCACGGCATCCGCAAGGTGCAGCTCATGGTCCGCGCGGGCAACCGAGGGGTCTGCGGCTTCTATGCCCGGATCGGCTATGCCGAAGCGCCGGTGACGACCTTGGCGAAGTGGCTGGATCTCCCCGGCTGAACAGAACATGGGCGCAGGCCGCGCTTGCCCCACCGCGGCCTGTGTGCCATCGCCGCATCTCACGGTGCCGCTGGCGCATCGATGCGGACATCAAGGGACGAGCGAGGCGATGAGGACGGATGGTCGGCTGGCGGATGCGCTGCGGCCGGTGGTGATCGAGATGGGCGTGAACCGGCACGCGGAAGGCTCCTGCATCGTGTCGTTCGGCCATACGCGGGTGCTGTGCACGGCCACCGTGGAGGAGCGCGTCCCGCCCTTCCTGCGCAATACCGGCAAGGGCTGGGTGACCGCCGAGTACGCGATGCTGCCGCGCTCGACCCATTCCCGCTCCCAACGCGAGGTCGCCAAGGGCCGGCAGAGCGGGCGGACCATGGAGATCCAGCGGCTGATTGGCCGCTCGCTGCGCGCCGTCACCCTGCTGGACCATCTGGGCGAGCGGCAGATCGTGGTTGACTGCGACGTGCTGCAGGCCGATGGCGGTACCCGCACCGCATCCATCACCGGCGCCTATGTCGCCCTGCACGAGGCGCTGCAGAAGCTGGTCATGAAGGGCGACCTGAAGCGGCTGCCGCTGCGCGAGCCGGTGGCCGCGGTGTCCTGCGGCCTAGTGAAGGGCGAGGCCCTGCTCGATCTCGACTATAGCGAGGACAATGGCGCGGAGGCGGATGCCAATTTCGTGCTCACCCGCTCGGGCAAGATCGTCGAGATGCAGGTGACCGCCGAGGAGGCACCCCTGGAGCCCGCCCAGATCCAGGCCTTGCAGCGCCTGGCCGAGAGCGGGGTGACGCGGCTGGTCGAGCGGCAGCTTGTCGCCCTGGCCGAGGCCGGCTTCGCATGAGCCGGCGCCTCCTCGAGCCCAAGCTGGTGGTGGCGACCCACAACCAGGGCAAGCTGAAGGAGCTGCGCACCCTCCTGGGCGACCATCCGGTGGAGCTGGTCAGCGCTGGCGAGCTCGGTCTGCCGGAGCCGGCCGAGACCGAGACGAGCTTTGCCGGCAATGCGCGGATCAAGGCGCACGCGGCGGCAAAGGCCAGCGGCCTGCCGGCCCTGGCCGACGACAGCGGCATCGCCTGCCGCGGCCTGGATGGTGCGCCCGGCGTCTGGTCGGCGGACTGGGCGGCCCCGGACAAGGACTTCACCAGGGCGATGGCCCGGGTCGTGCGCGAGCTGGAGGCACGCTTTGGCGGTTGGGACCAGGCAGACCGGCAGGCCGCCTTCGTGAGCTGCCTCTGCCTTGCTTGGCCGGATGGCCATGACGAGCTGGTCCAGGCCGAGGTCACCGGCACGCTGGTGGCCAGCCCGCGCGGCGCCAACGGATTCGGCTACGACCCCATCTTCGTGCCCGACGGCGAGAGCCGGACGTTCGGCGAGATGGCGCCCGCCGAGAAGAACGCGCTCAGCCACCGCACCCGCGCGTTCCGCCTACTGAAGGAGCGCTGCTTCTAGCGCACCCATGACCAGTCCACCCGCCGGGCTGTTCCTCCGCGCGGATCCTGCTGACGCGGGCCTCGTGCGCCTGCGCACCGCACTGGCCCGGACGCTCGCCACCGTAGCCGGAGCACGCTTTGCCAGCCTGTTCCTGGATGCACCGGTCGCCATCGCGGTGCCCGCGGCGGCAGCGCTGCGTGCGCAACTGGACGTGGGCGGCTGGCTCATGCCTGATGCCGAGGTGACCTGGCATGGCCCGGTGGCCTCGCCGGCAGCGCTGCGGGCCCTGGACGTCACCCGTCGCTCGCTGCCGGGGCCGCCGATCGAACGTCGCGCCAGGCCGGCCACCGGTCTCGCGATCGAGCTGGGCCAGGCGGACCTGCCGCACCCGCCCGACGATGCGTGGATGCGGCGGATGCTGGCGGCAGGCATGGTCCATCTGGGCCTGAGCGGCAGCGAACTCCCGGCTGCCTGGGTGGCGCTGGTGGACCGGCTCCTGCAGGCCCACGGGTTCTGCCGCTACGAGACCCTGCACTGGTCGCTGCCCGGCCACGAGGCGCGTTGGCTGCTGGACGCGCGGCGGGGCCGGGCGATCATGGGGTTGGGCCCGAGCGCCTATGGCCGCTGGCCGGATGCCGCCGGCTGGCGCTGGTGGCGCTCGCCCGGGGCCGCGGCCTGGTGCCGGGCAATGGATCGGGGTGGGGCCGGGCGCGGCCGCCTGCACCGGCTGACGGCACAGGAGCGGGCGCAGGAGCGGGTGATCGACGGGTTGCGCCTGGCAGAGGGCATCACGCCTGCCGCGATCGAGGCGGAGACCGGCCTCTTGCGCTCTTCCTGGCTGGACGAAGATGCGCTGGCGCGGCTGTGCGCAACCGACCGGCTCCATGACCTGGACGGCCGGCTGATTGCCGCCGATCCAGCCGAAGCCGACGCGCTGGCCCGGGCTTTGCTGCGCTGGCCTGCCTGATAGCGCGAAGCAGCTCTTGCCCGATGGCGCCCGCCCCGGCATACAGGCCCCGGAACGGGGCCGTAGCTCAGCTGGGAGAGCGCGACGTTTGCACCGTCGAGGTCGTCGGTTCGATCCCGATCGGCTCCACCAATTCCTCCGCCGGGCCTGCGGGCCGGCCTGACCGCATCGTCCGGTGGTTCGTGATCGCGAGCACCGCAGGGCCCAAGCGCAGCCTTGCTGGCCGGGCATGCGCCGCCCAGATGCTCCAGTAAGCCCCGTCGATCGAGACCGGGGCAAAGGAGGGCAGTCATGGCGGACACCATCAGCACTGAAGCCATCCGCAGGGAGCTGGAGCAGCAAATCAGCGAGCTGCGACGCGAGGTCGGCCGGCTCGCCAGGTCAGTGTCGAGCCGTGGCGAGACGGCGCTCGACGAGCTGCGAGGCTCGGCCGAGGACGCTTATGAGGAGGCGTCGGAGCGGGCGCGCAAGGCGGCGCGCCGGGTGCGGAAGGAGGCCCGGTTCGTCGGCGAGACGGCGCGGGAGCATCCCGGTGCCGCCGCCACCATCCTGTCGTCGGCAGGCTTGGTGGGCTTCGTCCTGGGCTTCATCGCCAGCCAGATCCTGGCGGGCGAATCCCGCCGCTGAAGGCAGGGGCGGCGGTTCAGGCCGCCTCCAGCAGCCGTGCGGCGCGGGTGGTGGCCGGGCCTGGCTGGCCGGTCCCGATCGGCTGGCCGTCCAGGGACAGGAGCGGGCGGACGCCGATCAGGCAGTTGGTCAGGAAGGCCTCGTCTGCGGCCAGGAGCTCGTCGCGGCGCAGCGGCCGCTCCTGGGCCGGCAGGGCGGCCATCAGCCTGGCGCGGGTGATGCCCGGCAGTACCCCGCTGCCGATGTCGGGGGTGACGAGGGTTCCGTCCTTCACGAGAAACAGGTTGGCGCTGGTGGCGCAGGCGAGATCGCCTCGCGTGTTGAGCAGGATCGCCTCGTTGGCGCTGCTGGCCAGTGCCGCCCGCAGGCAGAGGATCTGGTCGAGGCAGCCCAGCGACTTGATGCGCGACAAGGGCGAGCGCTCGTTGCGCGGGATAGCGGCGGTCACCGCTTGAGCTGGCGCCGGCGCGGAGCCGGAACTAGGAAAGGCGCGCAGTAGGAGCATCGGCCGGCAGGGCTCGGGCGGAAGCAGGCCGCGCGGGCCGGCCCCGCGGGTCAGGGTCAGGCGGACCGCAGCATCGGCCAGCCCGGTCCTTGCCAGAAGATCGCTGATCGCCAGCTCCAGTCCCGCCAGGTCGCAGGGCAGGGGGATACCCAGCGCTCCCGCACTGGCTGCCAGCCGTGCCGTGTGAAGGTGGAGCAGGGGTACCCGGCCACCGCTCGCGCGCATCGTCTCGAACAGGCCGTCGCCCAGCAGCAGGCCGCGGTCCGCCGGGTCGATACACGCTTCCTGCGCCGGGCGGAGCCGGCCGTCCTGCCAAAGCCAGTCCAAGGCCAGCTCCCTCCTGCCGCGTCCCGCCTCTAGCCGTTCCCCGCCGGTAAAAAAAGAACCCCGGGTCCGAGGACCCGGGGCGAACGCGCGCTAGTCGAACGGGAAAGGGTTCAGGAGCCGAACCAGCTCGACGAGATCCCGGTCTGGTTCATGACCGTCAGCAGATGGTTCTGCCCGAGGTCGATCACGGTGTTGCCGTCGATCACGGTCGCGTTGGCGACCGCACTGGCGACAGTGGCGCCACCGCGCAGGATGATCTGGTCGGCGCCGATTTGGAAGTCGGTGATGACGTCGCGCTCGCCGCCGACGCGCAGGACGATGAACTGGTCGGCACCGGCGCCGCCGGTCATGGTGTCGTTGCCCCACTGGCCCCAGATCATGTCGTCGCCGTCGCCGCCGTTCAGGATGTCGTCGCCGACCCCGCCCGTCAGGCGATCATTGCCGGCACCGCCCAGGAGCGTGTCGTTGCCGGTCTTGCCATCCACGATGTCGTTGCCATCGCCGCCCTCGACCTTATCGTCGCCTAGGCCGCCATAGAGCCGGTCGTCGCCGTCGCCGCCGAAGAGCTGGTCGTTGCCGAGCGCGCCGAACACCAGGTCGTTGCCGAACTCGCCGCGGACGATGTCGTCGCCGGCACCGCCGGTGATGGTGTCGTCGCCGGTGGCGGTGCCGAAGCTGTCGTCGCCCCAGATGATGTCGTTGCCGTTGCCGCCATCGATATTGTCGTTGTCGGCACCGCCGCGGATCAGGTCGTCGCCGTCGCCACCGGTCAGCCGATCGTTGCCAGCGTCGCCATAGAGCTTGTCGTTGTCGGCCGCCCCGGCCAGCACGTCGTTGCCGCCGCCGCCGCGCATGAAGTCGTGGCCGTTGCCGCCCATCAGCACGTCGTTGCCGAGCTGGCCGCTCAGCACGTCGTTGCCGTCCATGCCGCGCAGGATGTCGTCGCCGTCGAAGCCATAAAGGGTGTCGCGGCCGGCACCGCCCTCGATCGTGTCGCGGCCCGGGCCGCCGAACAGCCGGTCATTGCCGATCCCGCCGCTGATGAAATCGTCGCCGGTGCCACCGTTGATCACGTCGTCGCCGTCCTCGCCATAGAGGAAGTCGAAGCCGTGGTGACCCCAGATCTGGTCGTTGCCGAGTCCGCCACGGATCTCGTCGCTGCCGTTCGTGCCACGCAGCTCATCGTCGAGGTCGGAGCCGGGAATGAGATTCGCCATGAAAATGTCCTCGGAGCGTCTTGGTGCTCACGAGGTTACTAAAACATTAATAAATGGCAATTTCTAGTGGCGATTCTGCGAGTACCACGATATGCAGATCAACCAAAAAGCAACCAATTCTAGAGAGTTAACGCGCGGAGGCCCGCTGGCTCTATCAGCCATCTCCTACGATCGCGTCATGAACCTGTCATGTTGTCGTCCGCCCCATCGCCCGCGCTCAGCCGCGTCAGCAGGCTGGCCACCGTCTGGCCCAGCACCGGATGACGCCAATCGGGCCTGACGCGGGCCAGCGGCCCCAGCACGAAGTCGCGCTCGTGCATGCGCGGATGGGGCAGGGTCAGGCCCGGCAGGTCCACCACCTCCTCCCCCAGGAGGATCAGGTCCAGGTCGATCACCCGCGGCTGCCAGGGCAGGGCCTCGGGATCGCGCACCCGGCCGAGCGCCCGCTCGATCTCCAGGAGCCTGGCCAGGATCTCCTCGGCCGGCAGCTCGGTCGCGGCGACCACGACCCCGTTCAGGTAGGACGGGTGCTCGCGCACCGGGTCGTCGGGATGGACCAGCGCCGGCGTCTCGATCCAGCCGGACGCGGCCAGGATCGGCCCGATCCGCACGGCGATCCGGTCCAGCGCCTGGTCCAGCGCACGGCGGCTGTCGCCCAAATTGCCGCCAAGCGCGATTGCTGCTTCCACGAAAGGCTCTCCGGCAGGGGATGCCGCCACCTGCCGGCAGCGGCGGCCGGCGTCAACGGCCGAGCCGTTGTCCGGGCAAGCACAGCGGTATGGTTTCCGACACTTTGCGCGGCGATTTCATGATGCCGCCCATGGTTCATCTTCTGCATCCCGCTACATCCCCTCCATCCGATCACGACGCCGAGAGCGCCATGGACTTCCTGGCCATCCTTTCTGATCCCGCCGCCTGGGCATCGCTCGCCGCGCTGACCGCGCTGGAGATCGTGCTGGGCATCGACAATCTCATCTTCCTGTCGATCGTCGCCAGCCGCCTGCCGGTGCACCAGCAGAACGCTGCACGGCGGATCGGCCTGTCGCTGGCCCTGCTGATGCGCCTGGGCCTGCTGGCCAGCATCGCCTGGATCGTCAGCCTGACCCAGCCGATCTTCTCGATCGCCGAGTTCGACGTGTCCTGGCGCGACATCATCATGTTCGCCGGCGGCCTGTTCCTGCTGGCCAAGGGCACGCTTGAGATCCATCACACCATGGAGGAGCAGCACACCGAGAGCAGCAAGGCCGGCAGCACCTTCACCATGGCCATCATCCAGATCGTGCTGCTCGACATCGTGTTCTCCCTGGACTCGGTCATCACCGCCGTCGGCATGGCCGAACATCTCTCGGTCATGGTCACCGCCGTGATCATCTCGATGATCGTGATGCTGGTCGCGGCCCAGCCGGTGGGCGACTTCGTCAACCGCCACCCGACCGTGAAGATGCTGGCGCTGGCCTTTCTGGTGCTGGTCGGCACCATGCTGGTCGCCGAAGGCTTCCACTTCCACGTGCCCAAGGGCTACAT
This sequence comes from Geminicoccus flavidas, assembly GCF_009806515.1. Classification (GTDB taxonomy): domain Bacteria; phylum Pseudomonadota; class Alphaproteobacteria; order Geminicoccales; family Geminicoccaceae; genus Geminicoccus; species Geminicoccus flavidus. The sequence goes on from NZ_WUJP01000592.1 coordinate 9,748, forward strand.
CTACTTCGCGATCGCCTTCTCGGCGGGCGTCGAGGCGCTGAACCTGCTGGCACGCAGGAAGCGGCTGGCCAAGACGCACTGACGCCGCAACAGCACCACCGTTCAGGAGCGGGACCGAACGGTTCTTGCTCCTGAACGAATCATGTAGGATAGTTTATCCTTCTTTCATCCGTGCTCATGTGCGACCGAAAGAAGGGTTGCTTCTATGGCCAGCATCAACGGTACCGGCCGGGCCGACATCCTGTCCGGCACGCCGCTCGCGGACGTTATCTGGGCCGGGAGCGGCGACGACCAAGTGAGCGGCCGGGCCGGCAATGACCGGCTCTACGGTCAGGCCGGCGGCGACCGCATCCATGGCGGCGACGGCAACGACCGGATCGGCGGCGGCTTCGGTGACGACCGCCTGTTCGGCGATGGCGGCAACGACACGATCATGGGTGATGGCGGCCGCGACTATCTGTGGGGCGGGGCCGGCAACGATCAGCTGCTGGGCGGCGAAGGCAACGATCTCCTGAACGGCAATTCCGGCGACGACGTCCTGGACGGCGGCGCCGGCAACGACCTGGTCTATGGTGGGCCCGGGCTCGACCGGTTGCAGGGCGGGGCGGGAATCGACACCGTGTCGTTCGCGGAAGAGACGCACGGGATGTACATCAACGTGTGCTACCAGTTCGCTGCCGACGGCAATCCGGAGGAAGGGCCGGTCCATTCCGAGGAGATGGTCGGCTTCGAGCGGATCCGGGGCAGTGCCTTCGACGATACAATTTCGGTCATCATGAACAGTGAACTCGACCGGGTGTTCACCCCGTTCTCCCTGTTCGGCCTCGGTGGCGACGACTTCATCAACGGTGCCCAGGGCGGCGACGAGATCGAGGGCAATGCCGGCAGCGACTCGCTCCACGGCCAGGTCGGCGACGACCGGATCGATGGCGGTCTCGGCGACGACTATGTCGACGGTGATGCCGGCAACGACCGGCTGACCGGTGGGGCCGGGCACGACATCTTCAGCTATGCGGCCATCTGGGCGCAGGACGAGCGCATGACCGGCTCGGACGTCATCACCGACTTCGCCCCGGGGCAGGACCGCCTCGCCATGGTCGTCTATGTCGAGGATCAGTCCGACCCCGAACCGGCGCCCGGCATCTACTGGCAGAGCCGCGCGCTGTTCGACATCCTGGACAGCAATGACGACGGGCAGGTGAGCGACCAGGACCGATTCGCGGACGACACGGCGGTCGGCGGCGTGCGCGGGTTGCGGATCGACTTCTCCGG
>NZ_WUJP01000610.1 GCF_009806515.1 Geminicoccus flavidas
CTCGCCCCAGGCGATCGGGGTCGGCGACATGCCCAGACTCTTGGCAATCTCCATGTGCAGCGGATGGTTCATGGTCCGCATCTTGATGCCGGCCATGTCGTCGGGCGACTTCATCTCCTTGTTGGCCGAGCTGTAGTGGCGAAAGCCGCCATTCTCCGACCAGAACAAGGGGCGCAGGCCGACCTCCTTGGCCATCCGCTCGCGCATCTGCTCGCCGACCGGCCCGTCCAGCACCCGCCAGGCGACCTCGCGGTTGACGAACAAATAGGGCACGCCGAACGCCTGGATGTCCGGGAAGGTCGAAGCGAAATGGCCGTCCGCTGGGTCGCAGGCCTGCAGGATGCCGTCCTTCACCTGGTTGACCAGGGATTCGATCCCGCCCAGCTGCGCGCCCGGATACATCTCGACCTCGATCCGACCGCCGGAGCGCGATTCGATCTCGCGCGCCAAGACTTCCAGATGGGTCCAGGCGAAATTGTTCTCGATCGGTGGCGTCGCGGTCGCAAAGCGCATGGTGAACTCGGCGGCCTGGGCGGCCGGCGCTCCGGCGAGCAGCGACACCCCGACCACCAGCGCCTTCAGCAAGCGATTGGACATGGTTCTCGGCCTTCCTGATCGTCGCAGCCGCCCTCCCTGGAGCGGCCTGCCCAACGGTGCCTTCACGGCTTGTATGTAAGGTACCGCACCTTGCCCTGCTGAGGGCGGGCTGGTCAATCCGCACGTTGCCACGTCGGCCGATGAGCCCAGTGGATGAGCATTGAGCCCCGGGCGCCCGATTGTCGGGGCGAGCGGAACCCGCTTCCGGCCAAAGGGATTAGTTCGCACAGCCGGCCAACCCGCGTCTGCCCCCGCCATCGTGCAGCCGGCAGAGCAGATGGCCGGGCCATCAGCGAGAGGAACCGGCGCTCATGCCAGACAAGCACGAGAACACCCAGAGGATCGGCGGTCCAGGCGCCAGCCACGAGAACCGCAAGCATCCGGAGAAGACCCAGGAGCGCGGACCTCATCCCGCCCAGAAGCGCGGTGAGGAGCGCAGCCGCGTGTCGACCGGCGGCGGGGAACTGGACGTTCACCACCGGCACTCGGCCGAGGGCAAAGCGGGCAAGAACGCTTGAGCGGGCATGAGCGCGTCCGGCACGCGCCGGGCGCGCTGCAGGGCGACGTCGGAGCTGGAGGCACGACCGGAACCGTCATCGACCTCCGAGACCTTGGATGGGAGACCTGGCAGGATCCAGAGCTGAAGGCCGAGAGCGCGGTCCAGTGGAAGCTGGTTTTCTCGGCAGGACGCACGCCCACCGGCGCGATCAGCATGGGATTGGCCGAGATAGCTCCCGACGGCGTCCTGCCCTTGCACCGGCACGAGCCGGCCGAGGTCTATCATGTGCTGGAGGGCCGGGGGCAGGTCGAGATCGAGAGCGCGGTACACGAGCTTTACCCGGGCCGGTTGGTGTTCATCCCGCCTGGTGCCAGGCATCGCACGAGCAGCGCTGGCTCATCGCCGCTGCGCTTTCTGTTCATCTTCCCGACCAACAGCTTCGAAGAGGTCGTCTACCAGTTCGAGGACTGAGGAAGCCGCCGGGCCTTGCTCCCTCCGATTGCTTCCGCTCAGCCTGAAGTGCGAATCCCTCCATTCCTGTCGACATGGTCCTGACATGCGGAGCCTGCTGCCTCCTTGGCAGCGACGTGGTCAACCCATCCATGGTGGCCCGGGACAGGAATGGAGGCGGCCGGAATGAGCGGTGATCCGGGGGGAGGCGGGACAGCCTCCTGGACGGGATGGATCGGCGACAGGATCCACGCATGGTCCCGGATGGTCATCGACCGGGCCGCGCAATGGCGC
>NZ_WUJP01000611.1 GCF_009806515.1 Geminicoccus flavidas
CTCGCCGTCCGGCTGATGACCTCCGCGCTCGCAGCGCATGTGCTGGTCCATCTGCTGGGGCTGCCGCAGGGTTTTTGGGCGGTGATCACCGCGATCATCGTGACCCAGAGCAATGTCGGCGGCTCACTCAAGGCAGCGCGCGACCGGTTGCTGGCGACCCTGCTGGGGGCGCTGTGCGGGCTCCTGGCGGTGGTGGTGCTGCCGCCCCCAGGGCCGGCCGGGATCGGCACCTTCCTCCTGGCATTGGTACCCACCACGCTTGCCTCGGCCACCAGCCCGGTCTTCCGGATCGCACCAGTTACCGCGGCCATGATGCTGATGTCGCCCAGCCACCTGCCCCCGCTAGAACTCGGGTTCGAGCGGGTGCTGGAGATAGCGCTCGGCGGCCTGGTCGGGATCGGGGTAGCGCTGACCGTGCTGCCCGCGCGGGCGCATCGCGACCTGCGGGATGCGGCCCGCGAGGTGCTGGGGCAGATGGCGCTGATGTTCGAGCCGCTCCTGGATGGCCTGTCGGGTGCCCGCGACGACGCGGCGCTGCGCCCGCGCCACCGCAGGATCCGCACCATGATCGCCAAGCTGGAGGGGCTGGCCGAGGAGGCGCGCCGGGAGCGGCTGGCCCGACTCACCGAGGAGCGCGACCCCGATGCGCTGGTGGCGGCCATCCGCCGCCTGCACACCAGCATCCTGCTCCTCGGCCGTTCCACCCTCCGGCCCTTGCCGGAAACCGCCGCCGCCATCCTGGACAAGCCCCTGCGCGACGCGGCTGCCAGGCTCCGCGACAACCTGACGGCAGTGGCAGATGCCGTGGTGCGGCGGGAGCCGCCGCCCGACCCTGCCGGGATCGACACGGCGCTGCGCCTGATCGACGAGAGCCTGGGCGAGCTGCGCGCCGCAGGGGTGATGCGCACGCTCACGATCGAGCAGTTGCAGAGCCTCTATGCAGTGGCCTTCGCGTTCGCCCAGCTCCGCCGCGACCTGATCGAGCTGCACACCCGCTCAGGCGGCGCGGAGGCGGGCGCCGCCTGAGCCAGGGCCGGCTCGCCTAGGGAGTCGCGTGGTTGACCGCTGTGTGACTGTCCTTCTCCATCTCGTCATAGGCGGCAAGAGCGAGATCGAGCAGATGGTCGGGGTCGGCGGGACCGACGAGCACGCAGCGCAGCGCGTCTTCCGGCCAATAGAAGAGATTGACCTCGCCCGAACGGAAGAAGCGGAACTCGGGCGGTGCCGACCGGTCGGCCCAGAGCAGGAAGAGGGTGAAGCGGGCGCCCGCCAGGTCCTCGTAGACGAGCTGGACAGCCTTCCTGTCCCTGCCGCCCATGACCGTCCGCCCACCCAGGAGCCGCAGGCCCACCGCGGACAGATCCGGTACGCGCACCGGATGCCCGAGTTCCTGCGCAAGCCAGGCGAGCAGCCGCGTCTGGCCGTCCGGCCCAGGCTCGAGCGGTGCGGCCTCCGCCAGATCGCGGTGTGCCCGTGCCGCCTCGCGCGCCAGGTCATCTCCCTCCGTATTGGATAGCGGCACGAGGCCGCGGCCGATCCAGCCGGCACCGCCGCCGGCCAGCAGCCCCGCCGCCGCAGCCACGGCCAGGCGTCGGAGCGCCTGGCGCCGGCCCAGCACCCACCTGCTCGGTCGCAGCCTCGCCGGCAGGGGCTCCGGCGGCTCGCCGTGCAGCTCCCTGATCAGCTCGTTCTGGCGCCGCCACAGGGCGACCTGTTCGCGGGCCTCGGGATGGTGTGCTAGCCACTCCGCCACGATCGCCACGCGCTCCGGTGGCAGGCGGCCGTCGGCATGGGCGTGCAGATCCGCCTCACCGACCGGTTCGGGCGGGGCGCTCACTTGACCCTCCGCAGGGAAGGCCCGGTCTCGCCCGCGAGAAACCTGCGCAGATGCTCGCGGCCGCGGGACAGGCGGGACATCACCGTCCCGACGGGTACGCCCAGGGCATCGGCACATTCCTGGTAGGACAGGCCGGTGAGGGCCACCAGCAGGACGACGTAGCGCTGCTCCTCGGGCAGGAGGCTCAAGGCCCTCTCCATCTCGCGCAGCTCGATGCGGGCATCGTGGCTGCCGCCAGCCGGAAGATCGGCGGCGCGGTCGATCGACTGAAAGACCGGCCGCGCCCGGCGGCTCCGGATCTCGTTGGCGTAGATGTTGTGCAGGATGCGGAACAGCCACGGCCGCAGGCCCTGTCCACCACGCCAGAGATGCCTGCGGCTGAGCGCCCGCTCCAGGCAGTCCTGCACCAGGTCGTCGGCGCCGTCGCGATCGCGGAGCAATGCACGGGCGTAGCGGCGCAGGCTCGGCACGCAGCTCTCAAGCTCGGTCAGGAAGTCCATGCGCCACCCGGTCGACCCGGCGGATGAGCGCCACCCCTTGCCGACATCGCCAGCTCCGCCCGAAGCGCCGCTCACGAACGTCCTATCTTCGTCAACACCTGGAGCGGCAGTTTATTCCACGCCTGCCGCCATTCCGTCATTCCGTTCGCCGGCGGCCAAAGGCGCGTCGTCGGGAGACGGAAATGGAATAAGCGGCAGGCCCAGGTGTTGACGATATCGGAAGGCCCTTCTGCCAGCGGCAAGAAGGGCCGAGGCGACGACAGGGAGGGCTGCGACAAGGTCCATGCTGGCGGTGGCCGGTTGCCCGGCCGGAGCAGCCATGACGCCGGTTGTTCCAGAAGCGCAGTTTCTGTCGGGACCAGCAACGTCGATGCGGCATCCAAGGGTGTCACCACCGGCCCGGCTCGACCTTCATGGAGGCCGGCGTGGCTGACGCCGCGACAAGAAATTGGGGCGGAAAAACATGGGATCACGCCGTGATAGTTGGATCGCCCCAGGCCGAAGCCGCCACGATCGAGGAACTATTTGATACAAGCTATCGATGATTGTCCTCGCGTGGCGGCTTCATCATTCCCCCCGGCGTCCTCGCGCTTGCACGGGGGAAGCCTCAGCCGGTCAACTGCTCCAGAAGATCAAGGGCGCGAAGCACGGTCGCCGCCCGCACCGCCGCCCGGTCGCCCGGGAAGACGACCCGCTCGTGAACGACCCTTCCATCCCTGGCGGCGGCTGCCAGATGCACCAGGCCCACGGGCTTGGCCGCGCTGCCGCCGCCGGGCCCGGCGATGCCGGTGACGGCGACCGCAAGGTCGGCAGCCGAATGGGCCAGGGCGCCATGGGCCATCGCTCGGGCGACCGGCTCGCTTACCGCGCCATGGCTAGCCAGCAGCTCGTCCGGCACGCCCACCATCGCCGCCTTGGCCTCGTTGGAATAGGTGACGAAGCCGCGGTCCACCACGTCGGAGCTGCCCGGGACGGCGGTGAGCACGCCCGCGATCAGCCCGCCCGTGCAGCTTTCGGCGGTGACCAGGCTCAGGCCCCGGGCGCGGCAGGCCGCGAGCAGCCGCTGGGCCTTATCGAGCAGGTCCGCATCGATGGTGATCATCTAGAGATAGGCTCCCGCCAGCAGCACCAGGATCCCGGCATAGATGCCGGCCACCAGGTCGTCGGTCATCACCCCCAGCGAGCCGTGCACCTTGCGGTCGATCCAGGATGCCGGCCAGGGCTTGACGATGTCGATCACCCGAAAGCACAGGAAGGCGACGACCACGCCGGCCACGGTGAGCGGTGCCGCGGCCAGGGTCAGCCACTGCCCCACCACCTCGTCCAGCACGAAGTCGTCCGGGTCGGGGTGCTCCGCGGTGACCAGGTAGACGCCGCCCAGCACCACGCCGGCGCCGTAGAGCAGCAGCGCCAGCACGCATAAGGAGATCGGGCCGAACGCCCAGTGCAGCGCGATCCCGAACGGCAGGGCCGCCAGCGAGCCCCAGGTGCCCGAGGCGGGCTTGAGGTAGCCGCTGCCGAACCAGGTGACGAGCAGTTCCACCCCCTTGGCCATCACGACGGGAAGCTGACCGTCACGACGGCCTGTGCAGCGATGCCCTCCTGGCGGCCGATCGCACCCAGGCCCTCCATGGTACCGGCCTTGAGCCCGATCCGCCGGGGCTCCAGGCCCAGGATCTGGCCGAGCCTGGCCTGGATCGCCTGGCGGTGCGGGCCGATCTTCGGGCGCTCGGCCATGATCGACAGGTCGGCATGCTCCAGCCGGCCGCCCTGCTCGGCCACCAGGGCCAGCGCATGGCGGACGAACTGGTCGGAGGCGGCACCGCGCCAGCGTTCGTCAGAAGGTGGGAAATGCACGCCGATGTCGCCGGCACCCACCGTGCCGAGCAGGGCGTCGGTCAGGGCGTGGAGGACCACGTCGGCATCCGAATGGCCGGCCAGGCCGAAGGGGGCAGGGACCTGCACTCCGCCCAGCCAGAGCGGCCGGTCGGCCGCGACCGCATGGATGTCGAAGCCCAGGCCGGTGGCATAGCGGCGCTGGCCAGCGCCCAGCAGCCGGGCGGCGAGGCCGAGATCGTCGGGATGGGTCACCTTCAGATTCTCCTCCTCGCCCCTGACCCAGGCCACGGTGCCGCCGGAGCGTCGGACCAGCTCGACATCGTCGGTGATGCCGTCCGCCCGGGCATGGCGGCGGTGTGCCGCCAGCACGGCGGTGAAGCGGAAGCCCTGCGGGGTCTGGGCGCGCACCAGCCGGTCGCGCGCCACCTCGCCGGTGACCACACCGCCCTCGACCGAGCGCAGGGAATCCACCACGGGCAGGCCCGGCAGCACCGCGTCGGCATCGTCCAGACCCGCCAGCACCCGGTCGATCAGCGCCCCCGTCACCAGCGGCCGCGCCGCGTCGTGAACGAGCACCCGGGCCGGCGCCTGCCCTGCCAGGGATTCCAGCCCCGCCAGTACCGAGGCCTGCCGGGTGGCACCGCCCTCGACCGGCGGCAGCAGTGGCAGGCCGGCCGTGGCCTCGCCGTACAGCTCCTCCTGGCCGGGTGCGATCACCACGCGGATGCCGGCGATGGCCGGGTGGGCGAGGAAGGGCCGCATGGCGCGGCGCAGGACCGGCTCGCCCGCCAGCTCCAGATATTGCTTGGGTCGGGTGCCGCCGAAGCGCTCGCCCTGACCGGCGGCGACGACGAGCGCGATGCAGTCGGGTTCGGACATGGCCGGAAGGTTACCCGGAGCAGGCGGCCCCGCCCAGGCACCGCGGCATGATTCTTCCGCATCGGCGCGATGCGGCCGGGAGGTGTCGGCGTCGCTTGCGCCGCAAGATTTCGAGGAATAGGTTGCCTATGGAACGGGCACAGAGGGTAGGTTGCTTATACGGTGCGCAACACGACGATGATGGAACGATCGCCAGGGGCGGCACAGCCGGCACCGGTCAGCGCAGCGCAGCTGCTCGCCAACCTGCCGAGCCCCCTCTTCGTGGTCGATGGGGATGCCCGGCTGGTGACGGTCAATCCCGCCGCGGAGCAGTTGTTCGGCGCCTCCCTGAACGTGCTGGTCGGCCGGCCGCTCTCGGACTTCATGCCGGCGCACGCCACGATCCTGGACCTGATCCGGCACGTCTCGACCGGGGGTGCCTCCGTGTCCGAGTACGGCGTCGAGCTGGCGCTGTCCAAGGGCGAGACCGTGCTGGTGGACAGCCATATGAGCCCGGTCGTGGAGAACCCCGGCCATGTGCTGGTCATCCTCCATCCCTGCTCGGTGGCGCGGCGGCTCGACCAGCACCGGGTGCAGCGCGGCTCGGCCCGCTCGGTGGCCACGCTCGCGGCGACCCTCGCGCACGAGGTCAAGAACCCGCTCTCCGGGATCCGCGGCGCCGCCCAGTTGCTGGAGCCCACCATCCCCGAGGAGGACCGGCCGCTGGTCCAGCTCATCTGCGACGAGACCGACCGGATCTGCGCCCTGGTCGACCGGATGGAGGAGTTCAACGCCGGCCGGCCGGTCGAGCGACGGCCGGTCAACATCCACCAGGTCCTGGAGCATGTCCGCCGCATCGCCGAGCACGGCTTCGCCCGGCGCCACCGGATCATTGAGCATTACGACCCGTCCCTGCCCCATGTGGAGGGCGACCGCGACAAGCTGATCCAGGTGTTCCTGAACCTGGTCAAGAACGCCGCGGAGGCGGCCCAGCCGGACGGCGGCACCATCACCCTCACCACCACCTACCAGCATGGCTGGCGCATGGCGCTCGGCACCTCGCGCGAGCGGCTGCACCTGCCGATCACGGTGGAGGTGAAGGACGACGGGCCGGGCGTGGCGCCGGACGTGGCCGACCATCTGTTCGAGCCGTTCGTGACCAGCAAGCCGCGCGGCACCGGGCTGGGCCTGGCGCTGGTCGCCAAGATCGTCCACGACCATGGCGGGGTCGTGTCCCATCATCCCGGCGACCCGGGCGCGGTATTCCGCGTCAGCCTGCCGGCCAACCGCTCCGCCGGCCGGGGCGCACGCGATACCGAAGAGGCCGCTTCCCGATGAACGACACGACGATCCTCCTGGCCGAGGACGACGCCGCCATCCGCACCGTGGTCAGCCGGGCGCTGGCCAAGCAGGGCTGGCGGGTGCAGGCGACCTCGGCCGCCTCGGCCCTGTGGCGCTGGGTCGCTGCCGGCGAGGGTGACCTCGTCATCACCGACGTGATGCTGCCCGACGAGAACTCGCTGGACCTCCTGCCCAGGATCCGCGCGACCCGGCCGGACCTGCCGGTGATCGTGATGAGCGCGCAGAACACGCTGCTGACCGCGGTGCGCGCCACCGAGCGGGGTGCGTTCGAATACCTGCCCAAGCCCTTCGACCTCGGCAACCTGACCGCCGCGGTGCAGCGGGCACTCGCCCAGCCCAAGCGCCGCAACGGCGCTGCGGCCGACGTCCTGAGCGGCCTGGACGACAACTTGCCGATCATCGGCCGCTCCTCGGCCATGCAGGAGATCTACCGGATCATCGCGCGCCTCACCGGCACCGACCTCACCGTGCTGATCGCGGGCGAGAGCGGCACGGGCAAGGAACTGGTCGCCAAGGCGCTGCACGAGTTCGGCAAGCGCCGCAACGGCCCGTTCGTCGCCGTGAACATGGCGGCGATCCCCAGGGAGCTGATCGAATCGGAGCTGTTCGGCCACGAGAAGGGGGCGTTCACCGGCGCCCATGCCCGCCGGGTCGGGCGGTTCGAGCAGGCCAATGGCGGCACGCTGTTCCTGGACGAGATCGGCGACATGCCGCTGGAAGCGCAGACAAGGCTCCTGCGCGTGCTCCAGCAGGGCGAGTTCCTGCCGGTGGGCGGGACCCACCCGATCAGGACCAACCTGCGCATCGTGGCGGCCTCGCACCGCGACCTGCGCCAGATGGTGGCCCAGGGGCTGTTCCGCGAGGACCTGTTCTATCGCCTCAACGTCGTGCCAATCCGCCTGCCGCCTTTGCGCGAGCGGGCCGACGACATCCCGGCCCTGGTCCAGCACTTCTTTGCCAAGGCGGCGGCCGAGGGGCTGGCGATCAAGAGCCTGACCCCGGAGGCGATGATCCGGCTGAAGGCCCATCCCTGGCCTGGCAACGTGCGCGAGCTGGAGAACCTCGTGCGGCGGCTGGCGGTGCTCTACACCGACGAGATCCTGGCCGAGGACACGATCGCGTCCGAGCTGGAGCAGGCCGGGGACCGGCCCTCCGCGGGCGCCCAGAGCGGCCAGCCGGCCGGCGGCGGCGATGCCCCGGTCGTCGAGGAGACCCTGTCCGCCGCGGTCGAGCGCCACCTGGAGCGCTGGTTCAAGGCCCATGACGGCGGCCTGCCGCCCGATGGGGTGTATGACCGGGTGCTGCGCGAGATCGAGCGGCCGCTGATCGGCAAGGCGCTCTCGGTCACCCGCGGCAACCAGCTCCGTGCCGCCGACCTGCTCGGCATGAACCGCAACACGCTGCGCAAGAAGATTCGCGAACTGGACATCGTCGTCTCCCGCGCGCCATGATCCCGTCATTCTCGGGAAGACGACGGGCCTACCTCTCCTGCTGAGCGGAATCTCCATCACCAAGCCGTCCTTTTGGCGGCGCATCGTGGCCATTGCCCAGGATCCGCGTCTGGCCAAGCTGCTGGTGGCGGTCGCCGTGGTATGCGGGATCACCACCTGGGCGGTCCTGACCGGCAAGGGGCCGGCTGGGCTCGACACGGGCGGCGTGCTGGTCCTCCTCTGCGTGGACCTCGTGCTCGTGCTGCTGCTGAGCGTGGTGGTGGCAAGGCGCCTCGTCCGGATCTGGGCGGCCCGGCGCAAGGGCAGCGCCGGCTCCGGCCTGGAAGGGCGGCTGGTCGCCCTGTTCGGGCTGCTGGCGGTGACCCCGGCGATCGTGGTGACGCTGTTCTCCGTCTGGTTCCTCCATGTCGGCGTCAATGCCTGGTTCAGCGATCGGGTGCGCGAGGCGGTCGACACCTCCCTGCAGGTCGCCCAGGCCTATCTGGAGGAGCACCGGGAGAACATCCGGGCCGACGCGCTGGCGATGGCGGCCGACATCAACCGCGAAGGCCGCTATGGCCGCAGCCTGCAGGACCTGGTCGAGGCGCATGCGATGGTGCGCTCGC
>NZ_WUJP01000612.1 GCF_009806515.1 Geminicoccus flavidas
TCACCGAGGCGGTGGTGTTCGACACCACCGGTGCCGTGCTGGCGCGCAGCGAGCTGGCCTTCTCCATGGACATCGGCAGCATCGAGCCCGCCGACCTGGAGCGCGCCGCCGCCGGCGAGGTGGTGACGCTGACCGCGGATACCGACGACCGGGTCCGGGCCCTGGTCCGCCTGGATGGCTTCGGCGGCGCCTATCTGTTCGTCGGCCGCTTCGTCGATCCCAGCGTCCTGAACCTGCTGGAACGGACCCAGGCCGGCGTGAGCGACTACGAGGCCGCTGCCGCCGAGCGCTCGCGCATCCAGATCCTCTCCCTGATCCTGTTCGGCGTGGTGGCGCTGATCATGCTGCTGGCCGCCGTCTGGGCCGGGCTCTACTTCGCTACGCGCTTAGGGGTGCCGCTGGGCCAGCTCATCACCGCGGCGGACCGGGTCAGCACCGGCGACCTGAATGCCCGGGTCGAGGAGCGCATCGACTTCGAGGAGATCGCCTCGCTCGCCCGCGCCTTCAACCGGATGACCCAGCAGCTTGCCTCGCAGCGCCGCGAGCTGGTGGATGCCAACCAGCAGCTCGACCAGCGCCGTCGGTTCACCGAGGCGGTGCTGCGGGGCGTGACCGCCGGCGTGCTGGGCCTGGACAGCCGGCGCCGGGTGGCGCTGCCGAACCGCTCCGCCGTGCGCTTCCTGGAGATGGATCCGGGGGCCATCATCGGCCGGCCGCTGGACGAGCTCCTGCCCGAACTGTCGCCCCTAATCGACCGGACCATCGACGGGCGCCGGGGCTTCGCTGAGCAGCAGCTCGTGGTGGCACGCGGCGTCACCCATCGCACCCTGCTCGTCCGGGCCGCGGTACAGGAGGAGGAGGGGCGGATCCAGGGCTGGGT
>NZ_WUJP01000613.1 GCF_009806515.1 Geminicoccus flavidas
CGTCACCTTCGACGACGTGACCGACCTGCTCTCCGCCCAGCGGGTCGCTGCCTGGGCCGAGATCGCCCGGCGCTTGGCCCACGAGATCAAGAACCCGCTCACCCCGATCCGCCTGTCGGCGGAGCGGCTGCAGCGCCGCTGGCTGAAGCAGATCGAGGACGAACCCGACACGTTCCGCGGCTGCACCGACACGATCGTCCGTCATGTCGATCAGATCGGCCGGCTGGTGAACGAGTTCTCGGCGTTCGCCCGGATGCCCGAGCCGGTCTTCCAGGACGAGCGGCTGGCGCAGATCGTCAACGACGCGGTGCTGCTGCAGCGCACTGCCCGGCCGGACATCGCGTTCGAGGTGGATCTCGGCCGGCCCGAGCTGATGCTGGCCTGCGACCATGCAAAGGTCGGCCAGGTTCTCACCAACCTGCTACAGAACGCCATCGACGCGATCGATGCGAAGGGCAAGGGTGAGGACGGGGAGCCGCGCGGCCATGTGCGGGTCCGGATCCTGGAGGAGGAGCGGGCCATCATCGTGCAGATCGAGGACGACGGGGTGGGGCTGCCCCCGCAGCACCGCGAGCGGCTGTTCGAGCCCTATGTCACCACCAAGGCGAAAGGCACCGGCTTGGGCCTTGCCATCGTCCGGAAGATCATGGAAGAGCACGAAGGCTCGATCGACCTGGGTGAAGCCGCAGGTGGCGGGACATCAGCACGGCTCGTCTTTCCTCGTCCCAGCGTCGTGCGGCCTGCCGCATGAGCACGAGGTCGCGCAGCGGACGAAGTACCAGCGCCGACGGGTCCGGGCTTTGTGCCCGGAGCACCATGATCGACCGGTTCCAGGGGGCGCTTCGCCGGATGGTTAGAGGATGAGCAAGGA
>NZ_WUJP01000614.1 GCF_009806515.1 Geminicoccus flavidas
CGTTCTGATCGTCGATGACGAGGCCGCGATCCGTGAGGTCGTCGCTGCCCTCCTGCAGGACGAGGGCTACCGGCCCCGCCAGGCCGCCAACAGCGACCAAGCCTTCGCCGAGATCGACCGGCGCGTGCCGGACCTCGTCCTCCTCGACATCTGGCTGGAGGGCAGCAAGCTGGACGGGATGGAGATCCTGGACCGGCTGCGCAGCCAGTGGCCGACCATCCCAGTGGTGATCTTCAGCGGCCACGGCACCATCGAGATGGCCGTGCAGGCGATCAAGAACGGCGCCTACGACTTCATTGAGAAGCCGTTCAAGACTGACCGCCTCCTCCTGACCATGCAGCGTGCCCTGGAGATCAGCCGGCTCAAGCACGAGAACGAGCAGCTCAAGATCAAGGGCGGCGACGAGATCGACCTGCTCGGCACCTCGCCCGGCATCGTGCGGGTCCGCCAGGCGATCGACCGGGTGGCGCCCACCAACAGCCGCGTGCTGATCAGCGGTCCGCCCGGCTCCGGCAAGGAAATCGCGGCCCGGATGATCCATGCCCATTCGCGGCGGGCGGATGCGGCCTTCGTGGTGCTGAACTGCGCGGTGATGGCGCCCGAGCGTCTGGAGGTCGAGCTGTTCGGCGCCGAGGCCAACGGCGACACGCCGCGCTTCGTGGGCATCCTGGAGCGGGCCAGCGGCGGCACCCTGTTCCTGGATGAGGTGGCCGACATGCCGCTCGAGACCCAAGGGCGGATGCTGCGGGTCTTGCAGGAGAACCGCTTCACCCGACCGGGCCGCACCGAGCGCATCGACCTGGACGTGCGGGTGATCGCGTCCACCAACCGGGACCTGACCCAGCTCATGAGCCAGGGCAAGTTCCGCGAGGAGCTCTACTATCGGTTGAATGTGGTTCCGGTGCAGATCCCGCCGCTGTCCGAGCGGCGCATCGACATTCCGCTGCTGGCCCGGACCTTCATGGACCGCGCCGCGCGCATCGCCAGCGTGCCGCCGCGCGTGATCGGCGACGACGCCATGGCGGTGATGCAGTCCGCCGAGTGGCCCGGCAATGTCCGCCAGCTGCGCAACGCGGTCGAGTGGATGCTGATCATGGCGCCGGGCGACCCCAAGCAGCCGATCGGCGTGGACGGGCTGCCGCCGGACCTCACCAACAGCGCGGTGGGCTCGATGGACCCGACCGCCAATGGCGAGCTGGTGGCGATGCCGCTGCGCGAGGCGCGCGAGCATTTCGAGCGCGCCTATCTCCAGGCCCAGCTCGAGCGCTTCGGCGGCAACATCTCGCGCACCGCCAACTTCGTCGGCATGGAGCGGTCGGCCCTGCACCGCAAGCTGAAGACGCTGGGCCTGCATAGCGGGGACGACTGACCCCTTGCGAGTCATCGTCGCGGGAGCGGGCCGGGTCGGCGAGAGCATCGCCCGCTACCTGGTCCGCGCCAGCCACGAGGTCACGGTCATCGACCAGCGTCCGGAGCTGGTGCAGAGGATTGCCGAGACCGTCGACCTGCGCGCGATCACCGGCTCCGCCTCCCATCCCGCCGTGCTGCGTGAGGCGGGGGCCGCCAATGCCGACCTGCTGGTGGCGGTCACCCGCAGCGACGAGGTGAACATCGTCGCCTGCCAGGTGGCGAACGCCCTGTTCAACACGGCGACGCGGATCGCCCGGATCCGCCAGCAGGCCTATCTGGACCGGCGCTGGGAGGACCTGTTCCTGCGCCAGCACTTGGCAGTCGACGTGGTGATCTCACCCGAGATCGAGGTCGCTCGCTCGGTGGCCCGCACCCTGCTGGTGCCGGGCTCGCTGGCCGTGATCCCGTTCGCCTCCGACCAAGTCCGGCTGGTTTCCGTGCGCTGCGACGCGGATTGCCCGATCCTCGACACGCCGCTGCGCCAGCTCTCGTACCTGTTCCCGGACCTCCATGTCGTGGTGGTCGCGATCGAGCGCAATGACCGGCTGTTCGTGCCACATGCCGAGGACCTGCTGATCGCGGGCGACCGGGCCTGGATCGTGGTCGAGACCCGGCAGCAGGCCCGCGCCATGACCGCGTTCGGCCACGCGCCCTACCAGGGCCGGCGGGTGGTGATCGGCGGGGCAGGCAGCATCGGAAGCTTCCTGGTTCACGAGCTACGTGCCCTGGCGCCGCATCTCCGGCTGGCCGTGGTGGAGAACGCGCCGGAGCGGGCGGGGGCGCTCGCCGAGGGCGCGCCCGGCCTGATCGTGCTGCAGGGCGATGCGCGCGATCCCGACCTCCTGCGGGAGGCGGGCGTATCCACCGCCGATACCTTCGTCACGGTCACCAACCAGGACGAGGTCAACATCATGTCGGCGCTGATGGCCAAGCGGCTGGGCGCCAATCGGACGCTCGCACTGATCAACACCGAGAGCTATGCGCCGCTGATCGGCGACATCGGCATCGACGTGATGATCGACCCGCGCGGGACCACGGTGAGCTCGATCCTCCAGCATGTCCGGCGCGGCCGGATCCTGGCTGGCTTCAGCATCAAGGACGGTGCCGCCGAGGCGATCGAGGCCGATCTGCCGGAGAACAGCCCGCTGGTGGGCAAGACCCTGGACAAGGCCAGGATGCCCCAGGGTGTGATCATCGGTGCGGTGCTGCGCGGCGGTCAGTACATGGTGCCGCGGCCGGACAGCCAGCTACGCGCCCGTGACCGGCTGATCGCGATCGCCCGCGGCGACCAGATGCGCAGCCTGGAGCAGGCGGTCGCCGTGCGCTTCGACTATCTCTGATCCTGCCTGCGGAACCCATCATGGCCCGGATTGCCTATGTCGACGGTCGCTACCTGCCAATCCATGCCGCCACCGTGTCGGTGGAGGATCGCGGCTTCCAGTTCGCCGACGGCATCTACGAGGTTGTCAAGCGGATCGGCGGCCGGCTGATCGACGCGGACCGGCACCTGGCACGGCTGCGCCGCTCGCTCGCGGCCCTGCGCATCGACCTGCCGGTCAGCGACGCCGCCCTGCACCGGATCGTCAGGGAAACGATCTCCCGCAACGCGCTGGCCGACGCACTGGTCTACCTGCAGGTCAGCAGGGGTACGGCTCCACGCAATCACCCGTTCCCCGCCGGCACCCGCCCGAGCCTGGTCGTGACCGTGCGCCGGCTCAAGCTGCCGACTTCAGCCGAGCGCCGGCAGGGCTGCGGGGTGATCACCCATCCCGACGAGCGCTGGGCCCGCTGCGACATCAAGTCCACAGGGCTGCTCGCCAACGTCCTGGCCAAGCAGGCCGCCCAGGAGGCCGGCTGCCGCGAGGCCTGGCTGGTGGCCAGCGGCCCGGAGGGCGAGGTCGTGACCGAGGGATCCAGCACCAATGCCTGGATCGTCGACGAGCATAGCGTGCTGCGCACCCACCCGGCGACACAGCGCATCCTTGGCGGGGTCACCCGGTCGGTGGTGCTGGAACATGCGCAGGAGCTGGGCATCCCGCTGGAGGAACGTGCCTTTTCCCTGGCGGAGCTGGCCCGCGCCCGCGAGGCCTTCCTCACCAGTGCCACCTCGCTGGTTCTGCCGGTGACCAGCGTGGACGGCCGACCAGTCGCCAACGGCATGCCGGGCGATACGACTAGGCGGCTGATGGACCGCTATGCGGCCCATTGCGGGCTGCCGGCCGAGGTGGCCGCCCAGGGTTGAGAGGGATCGGTTACTTGGCTTGACCATGCAGGGCAGTGTCGCCAGCCCTGCGGATATATTCATCCAGCTTGCACCGATGGCGCTTGCCGAGCCAAGGGGCGCTGGTTATGTCCTGATCTCCGAAGGAAAAAATGTGGTCGGATCGCGCACCAGAATGCGGACCGGACCCGGCCGCGATGGCAACGGGACGCAAGTCGCGCCGCCACCGTGGTGCCTTCCAATTCACCGAGAGGTACTCGGATGGCAGCCGAGAAGCAGCAGAATCTCCAGGACGTCTTTCTGAATCACGTCCGGAAGAACAAGATCCCGGTCACCGTCTTTCTGATCAATGGCGTGAAGCTGCAGGGCGTGATCGGCTCCTTCGATAATTTCTGCCTGCTGCTCCGGCGTGACGGGCACGTGCAGCTGGTTTACAAGCATGCTGTATCAACCGTGATGCCCTCTTCGGCGGTCCGTCTCTATGACGCACCTCCGGGCTCGGTGCCTGGGCAGGGACCGGAGCGTGGCGGCTACGGCGACCGGGGCCGTGACGAGGAGCAGCGGGAAGAGTAGCGCGAGCCAAAGGCAGAAGCGTCATCGGCAACGAAACGGCAGAAGGCAGCGGGCGCTGCCTGGTCATCCACCCTTACCTGAGCAGCGACCGGGAGCGGCTGCGCCCACCATCCTCGCGGCTGGACGAGGCGGTGGGGCTGGCGGAGGCGATCTCGCTCGACGTGGTCGACCGCGAGCTCGCACCCCTGCGCCAGGTGACCCCAGCCACGCTGCTGGGCGGAGGCAAGGTTAGCGAGATCGCGGAGCGGGTGAAGGCGGACGAGATCGACCTCGTGGTGGTCGATGGTACGCTCACGCCCGGCCAGCAGCGCAACCTCGAAAAGAAGTGGCAGTGCAAGGTCATCGACCGCACCGGCCTGATCCTGGAGATCTTCGGCGAGCGGGCGCGCACCCGTGAGGGCGTACTCCAGGTCGATCTAGCCGCGCTGAACTACCAGCGCTCGCGCCTGGTCCGCTCCTGGACCCATCTGGAGCGGCAGCGCGGCGGTGCGGGCTTCCTCGGTGGCCCCGGCGAAAGTCAGCTTGAGCTGGACCGCCGAATCATCGCCGACAAGATCGTCAAGATCGAGCGCGAGCTGGAGGATGTGAAGCGCACCCGTGCCCTGCACCGGAAGGCGCGTGAGCGGGTGCCCTATCCGGTCGTGGCGCTGGTGGGGTACACCAACGCCGGCAAGTCCACCCTGTTCAACAGGCTGACCGGCGCCCAGGTCCTCGCCAAGGATTTGCTGTTCGCCACGCTCGACCCGACCATGCGGCTGATCCGCCTGCCGCAGGGGCGCAAGGTGATCCTGTCGGACACGGTAGGCTTCATCTCTGACCTGCCAACCTCGCTGGTGGCGGCGTTCCGCGCCACGCTGGAGGAGGTGCTCTCGGCCGACGTGATCCTTCATGTGCGCGACGTCGCCCATGAGGATGCCGCGGCGCAGGATGCCGACGTGCGCAAGGTGCTGGACGAGCTCGGCATCGACGACATGGCGCGCTCGCAGCGGCTGATCGAGGTCTGGAACAAGATCGACCTGCTGGACGAGGAGCGCCGGGCGGTGCTCTCGGCCGAGCTCGCCCGGGCAAGTGCTACCGTGACGGTCTCGGCGCAGACCGGCGAAGGCCTGGACGGGCTCCTGCGCGGGATCGAGGCCAAGCTGTCCGAGTTTGCCGTGCCCATCGAGGTGCTGATCCCGTTCGGCGACGGCGAGACGCTGGCCTGGCTGTTCCGTAATGGCGAGGTGCTGGCCAGGGCCGACGATGGCGATGCCACCCATGTCTCCGTGCTGCTCGCCGAGGACAAGAAGCGCCAGCTGGAGGCGAGGCTCGCCCGCAAGGGTTGAGTACCGGATCGCTCACCTCATCCCGGCGCTTGACCAGGCGGAGGATCATTCTAGCCTGTCGCTCATGGGGAAGGCGATCTCCCCACGAGGCGACAGCCGAAGCATCGCGTCCCATTCCCCTTCCCGGGAGGACGCGCCGTGGCGTCGACAACCATCATTTCCATCGACAAGCTGATCCGCCTGATCGGGACGCCCAAGTGCCCCGCCTTGATCGATGTGCGCACGGAGGATGACTTCGCGGCCGATCCGCGCCTGATTCCGGGCGCGCTCCGGCGTCGGCACGACCAGCTGCAGAGCTGGGCGGCTCCACTGCAGGGCCGGACCGCCATCGTCATTTGTCAGCATGGCCACAAGCTGAGCCACGGTGTTGCGGCCTGGCTGCGCCATGAGGGTATCCCGGCCGATGTGCTGGAAGGCGGCTTCGAGACCTGGGCCACCGCCGGCCTGCCGACGGTGCCGGAGGCCAAGCTGCCCAAACGGGACCAGCAGGGCCGGACTGTCTGGGTCACTCGCGCCCGCCCGAAGGTCGACCGGATCGCCTGTCCCTGGCTGATCCGGCGCTTCGTCGATCCAACCGCCGTGTTCCTGTTCGTCATTCCTGCCGAGGTCACGGCGGTCGGCGAGCGCTTCGATGCTGAACCGTTCGACATCGAGAACGTCTTCTGGAGCCATCGCGGCGAGCTGTGCACCTTCGATGTCATGGTTGAGGAACTGGGCCTTGGCACGGAGCCGCTGCGCCGACTGGCAACCATCGTACGTGGTGCCGATACAGCTCGCCTCGATCTGGCACCGCAGACAGCCGGGCTGCTGGCGGCTTCGCTCGGACTGTCGCGGATGTACGCGGATGACCTCGAGCAGCTCGAGGCAGGTATTGTCCTGTACGACGCGTTCTACCGATGGTGCCGCGATGCCACCGACGAGACGCACAACTGGCCCAACGTGAAGGCAGCTGCTCCATGAACGGGACGATGGAGGACACTATTGCCCCTGATGCTGCCCACGCCACCAATGCCGGGGCAGCGCTGCCGTCCTTTGCGGAAGCCTTGCGCGTCTGGCTGAAAATCGGGCTGCTCTCTTTCGGTGGGCCAGCCGGACAGATCGCGCTCCTGCACCGGGAGGTGGTCGATGACCGCCGCTGGATCGGCGACCGGCGCTTCCTGCATGCGCTGAACTTCTGCACCCTCTTGCCGGGGCCGGAGGCCCAGCAGCTCGCCACCTATCTCGGCTGGCTGATGCATGGTGTGCGTGGCGGGCTGGCCGCCGGCATCCTGTTCGTGCTGCCAGGGGCGCTGGTGATGCTGGCGTTGTCGCTCATCTACGCGACCTTGGGCGACGCCCCGCTGGTCGCGGCCTTGTTCTTCGGCCTGAAGTGCGCAGTGCTGGTGATCGTGGTCGAGGCGTTGGTGCGGATCGGCCGGCGGGCGCTGAAGGGACGAGCAGCCTGGGCGCTGGCGGTCGCCGCCTTCATCGCCCTGTTCTTCCTCAACTTGCCGTTCCCGCTGGTGGTGCTGACAGCCGGCATTATCGGCTATCTGGCGCCCACAGCCTTCACACCCGGGAGCCATGGCGCAGCCAAGAATGATGCCCCAGCCCTGATCGACGCGGTGCTGGCGGCTGATCCGGATCGCCCTGCCCGGCTTGCCGCCAGTGCGCGCCTCGCTGGTTATGTTGGCCTGCTGCTATGGTTGGCGCCGGTCGCCGTTCTGCTGGCCGCCGTGGGCGGGACCTATGCGGACGTCGCCTGGTTCTTCTCCAAGATGGCCGTGGTCACCGTCGGCGGTGCCTATGCGGTGCTGGCCTATGTCGCCCAGGACGCGGTCGAGGCGTATGGCTGGCTGAATGCCCACGAGATGCTGGCCGGCCTGGGCCTCGCCGAGACCACGCCCGGTCCGTTGATCCTGGTGCTGCAGTTCGTGGGCTTCCTCGCGGGCTTTCGCGCACCGGAGGCTTTAAGCGGGATCCCTGGCGGTATCGCAGCCTCGGTGCTGGTGCTGTGGGTGACCTTCGTGCCCTGCTTCGTGTTCGTGTTCCTGGGCGCGCCCCTGATCGAGCGTCTGCAGGAGAACCGCGCGCTCTCCAGCGCGCTTGCCGCGATCACCGCTGCCGTGGTGGGCGTCATCGCCAACCTCACTGCCTGGTTCGGGCTGCGAGTGCTGTTCCGCGACCTGCAGGTCGTCCAGGCAGGCTATATTTCGGTCGATCTACCGGTGCTGGGCTCGTTGGATCTTGCGGCCCTGGCACTGGCCGTTCTGGCCGCAATCTGCCTATTCCGCCTCAAGCTCGGGATGGTGATAACATTGGCTGCCGTGGCTGCCGCCGGTTTGCTGCTGCAGATCGGCGACTTCCTCTAGACATACCCGGAGGCGTACCGGCCGACTTGGGAACGAGGGAGTTCGGCTAGCGTCGGGCACCCCAGTACCGCTCGTAGTCGTTGCGCAACAGGAACATGGGCGGCTCGTCCTCCTCGATCGCGGCAAAGCGGCCGAGTGGCTCGAAGAAGCGGTTGTCCTGGTCGTCGTCGTTGACCAGGGAGACCTCACCGACCAGCACGTCGTCCCGCCAGCCCCAGAACTTGTGGTAGAGCAGGGGCGGCACGGTCACGCTGCCGCCGGGCGGCACGCGGACCACCTCGCCGGCGGCGACCGTGATCTCGGCGCCGTCCATGCTGAGCGTCACCGGCCGCTCGTCAACCCCGCCCGCCTCCGTGGAATGGAAGAACTGGACATGGAGGTCGCCGCCGCCGCGATTGATGATGTCCTCCATCTTGTTCCAGTGGAAATGCAGCGGGCAGACCTGATCGTGGCGGATCATCAGGATCTTCTCGCAGTAGAGCTTGCCCTTCCCGCGCTGGAGGTCCGCGACCGGGCCGTTGCGCAGGGTGAACACGGCGAGCCCGCACCGGCAAAAGCGGCCTTGAGCGAAGTCGGTGATGTCCCAGCCAAGCCGGCGCTCGACGATCTCGCGCACCTCCTCCCCCTTCTTCGCCCAGTCAGCCGGCGACCAGTAGGCGAAGGCCGGCAGGTGGAAGTTCTGCCGGCGGAAGAACGCATCCGCTGCCCGCATGATGGCGTTGATCTCGGAGCGCTTCATCGGCGCCGTCCCCCTGTCGATCGTTCGATGCAGTAGATGGGCGGAGCGGCGGCTTGTCCAGCCGGACGCGGTCAGCCAGCCTTGGTGGTGCGCTCGGCGACCTTGGCCTCGTTCCACCAGGCGTCCAGCTCGGCCAGGCTGCACTCGGCTGGCTCCCGGCCGGCGGCACGGGCGGCTGCCTCCACTGCGCGGAAGCGGCGCTCGAACTTGGCATTGGTCCGGCGCAGCGCCTCTTCCGGATCGACCTTGAGGTGGCGGGCGAGGTTGGTGACCGCGAACAGCAGGTCGCCCACCTCCTCGGCCTGATGCTCGGGGTCGCCAGCGGCCTCGACCTCGGCCAGCTCTTCCCGGATCTTGGCCACCACCGGGCCGAGCTCGCCCCAGTCGAAGCCGACCCGGGCGGCGCGCTTTTGCAGCTTCTCCGCACGGGCCAGGGCCGGGAAGCCCACCGGCACGTCGTCCAGCACGCTGGCCGGCCGCTCGGGCTGCCCCTTGGCGGCGCGCTCGGCCGCCTTGAGGTCCTCCCACAGGCGGCGCTCGCCACCTTCGAGCAGGGCATGGCCCTCGAAAACATGCGGATGGCGACGGACCATCTTGTCGACGATCCCGGCCGCCACCGCCTCGAAGTCGAACAGGCCCCGCTCCTCGGCGATCTGTGCCTGATAGACCACCTGGAGCAAGAGATCGCCCAGCTCCGCCCGGAAGTCGTCGAGGTCGCCCCGCTCCAGCGCGTCGCGGACCTCGTAGGCCTCCTCGATCGTGTAGGGGGCGATCGTCTCGAAGGTCTGCTTCTGATCCCAGGGGCAGCCCACCACCGGGTCGCGCAGGATCCGCATCACCGCGAGCAGCCGGTCGATCGGCCGCTCGTCCTCCGGGACTGGCACGCTCACAGGAGGCTCCCCTGCACCGGTTCGTCCTCCTCCGCACCACTGCGCCTGGTGCGGCCGCCAGTGGTGACAGCGATCTCGCCGTCGTGGAACACGAGGTTCAGCCGGCTCTCCGCGCGGGCGGCGGCAACGTCGCTGACTACTTCGCCGGAGGGCGCGCGCACCAGCGCGTAGCCGCGCGCCAGCACCTGACGGTATCCCAGGCTGTCCAGCAGCTTGCCGAGCGTGTCCAGCCGGGCCTGGCCGTCCGCGATCCGGCGCTTGGCCGCCCGTTCTAGCCGCTGGCCGCGATCGGCCAGCATCGGCTCCGCCCGCCCGACCAGGGCCAGGATCTGGGCCGGCACCAGGCGGGCGCCGGTGCGCTCCAGGTGGCGCTGCTCGGTGCGCAGGAGGGTCGAGACCAGTTCGTGCAGGCGGCGGCCCAGCATCTCCAGCCGCTCCGCCTTGGCGCGCAGCACGTCGGCCGGCCGGCGCAGGCGCAGCCGCTCGGACAGGTCGTCCAGGCGCTGGGTGGCCAGGCCCAGCAGCATGCGCGGGTCGGGCAGGCCGCGGGCCGAGCGCTCCAGCTCGGTACGGCGGCGCTGGAGGTGGCCGACCGTGGCCGAGCGGATCCGCCCTTCCAGCACGGCCACCCGCTCGATCAGCTCGAGGCGCACCGGCACCGCCATCTCGGCTGCGGCGGTGGGGGTGGGGGCGCGGCGGTCGGCGGCATGGTCGGCCAGCGAGGTGTCGGTCTCGTGGCCGACCGCGCAGATGGTCGGGATCGAGCACGCGGCCAGCGCGCGCACCACCATCTCCTCGTTGAACGGCATCAGGTCTTCGATGGAACCACCGCCGCGGGCCACGATCAGCAGGTCCGGCCGCGGCACCGGGCCGCCCGGCTGCATGGCCGAGAAGCCGTTGATGGCATCCGTGATCTGCTGGGCCGCCTGCTCGCCCTGCACCAGGACCGGCCAGAGCAGGACGTGGCGCGGGAACCGGTCGCTCAGCCGGTGCAGGATGTCGCGGATCACCGCACCGGTGGGCGAGGTCACCACGCCGATCACGCGCGGCAGGAAGGGCAGCGGCCGCTTCCTGCCCTGCTCGAACAGGCCCTCGGCGGCCAGCCGGCGGCGCCGCTCCTCCAGCATCGCCATGATCGCACCGGCACCGGCCGGCTCCAGCTGCTCCACCACCATCTGGTAGGTCGAGCGGCCGGGATAGGTGGTGAGCCTGCCGGTGGCGATCACCTCCAGCCCGTCCTCGACTGCGAGCCGCCAGCGCTGCACTGAGCCGCGCCAGGACACCGCATCCAGGCGGGACTGCTGGTCCTTCAGGCAGAAATAGGCGTGGCCCGAGGCAGCGCGCTTGAAGCCGGAAACTTCGCCCCGAACCTTGATCAGGCCGAACGTGTCCTCGACGGCCCGCTTAAGCGCGCCGCTGATCTCGGAGACGGTGTATTCGGTGAGGTTCGTCGCCATGGGTGCTGGCTTGCTAGCAGCCACGGACGCTGCCGTCAGCCCGTGCTGTGTCTCGGATGGCGAGGAGGTGGTCGATGGCACGGGCTTCCGGTGATCTGCCGCGGATGAGCTTCGAGGAGTTCCTGCGCTTCGAAGGCGAGATGGACGTCCGCTACGAGCTGTACCAGGGCAAGCTCGTGGCCATGGCGCCGCCGCATGGACGGCATGCCCGGATCGCCCAGAGTGTCGGTAACCTGCTGGACCGCCGCTCGTCTGATCCCGACCGTTGCATGGCCTACCAGGGCGCCGGTCTCGTGATCTCGGAAAGCGATGCGACCTACCTTGTTCCCGATGTGATCTTCGCCTGCACGCCTCCGGACCGACGTGGCCTGATGCACAGTGCGGCGATCATCGTCGAGATCCTGTCGCCATCCACGGCTCTCAATGAATTTTAGGACCGCCGTCCCAATTTATCAAGGGGTCGATGGCGTGCAGGAGATCTGACTGGTCGATGCCGGCCGGCGCTGGGTGCGGCGGCGGCACGGCCAGGACTGGATCGTGGCGCTGCCGGTGACCGGAGAGGACAGCTTCCACAGTGAGGTGCTGGACGACCGGGTGGCGCTGGACGAACTCTAGGCGAGGGTGCGGTTCGACGAGGAGGAGGGTGGCTGAGCGATGGCGCGCAGGCTCGACGATCTGCCGAGACTGAGCCTGGAGGAGTTCCTCCAGTTCGACGACGGGACGGACACGCTCTACGAGCTGCGGGACGGCTGGCTGCATGCCATGAACCCACCTCGGCCGGGCCACAACATCATCACGACCAACATCGTGAAGATCTGGGATCGGTGTCGACGGACCTGGAGCGTTGCCGCTCGATCGTCACGCCAGGACTGGTCATCAACTTGGCCAGGGACGACTACTACATCCGGACGTCGCCTATACCTGCGAGCAGCATGCTGACTCGCGCTACATCAAGGAGCCGGTGATCGTCGCCGAGGTGCTGTCGCCGTCGACCGAGCGGGACGACATGCGCACCAAGCTGCCGCTCTATGCCTCGGTGCCGAGCATCATGGAGATCTGGCTGGTAGCCTCGCGGGAGCGGTGGGTCCGCGTGCATGTCCGGCAGGGCGAGAGTTGGACCGTCGGCCTGCCGGCGGTCGGCTCAGGCAGCGTCGAGAGCCCGTTTCTCGGCGGCCCGGTCCTGCTGGACGACATCTATCGGGGCTCCGGCGTGCCGGCGGACATGCCGGCACGCGGTCACCATCTGCTGCGGCCGGACCGACCGCTTTAGACGTAGCCGTCCTCGACAAGGGCCTCGGCGATCTGGACGGCGTTGAGGGCAGCGCCCTTGCGCAGGTTGTCGGACACGACCCACATGTTCAGGCCGTAGGGCACGGTATCGTCCAGGCGCAGGCGCGAGACGAAGGTCGCGTACTCGCCGACCACGTCCTTGGGCGTCGCGTACTCGAAGTCGTCCGGATCATCGAGGACGTTGATGCCCTCGA
>NZ_WUJP01000615.1 GCF_009806515.1 Geminicoccus flavidas
AGTTCATCAGCGCCTCGCGGGCCTCTTCCAGGTCGATCGGGCTCTCGAACTCGACGTTGATGGCTTCCGAATGGCCGATGAAGACGGGGACGCGGACGCAGGTCGCCACCACCTCGATGGCCGGGTCGAGGATCTTCTTGGTCTCGACCTTCATCTTCCACTCTTCCTTGGTGGAACCGTCATCCATGAACTTGTCGATCTGGGGGATGACGTTGAAGGCGATGGGCTTCTGGAAGACCGTGGGCTTCTTGTTCAGGTCGTTCATGTAGACGGCCTTGGTGTGCTCGAAGAGCTCGTCCATGCCCTTCTGGCCGGCACCCGAGACCGACTGGTAGGTGGACACCACCACCCGCTTGATCTGGGCGAGATCGTGCAGGGGCTTGAGCGCCATCACCATCTGGATGGTGGAGCAGTTCGGGTTGGCGATGATGTTGCGGGTGCGGGCGTATTGCAGCGCCTCGCGGTTGACCTCTGGCACCACCAGCGGGACGTCCGGGTCCATGCGGAAATGGCTGGTGTTGTCGATGACCATGCAGCCGGCCTGGGCGGCACGCGGCGCGTGGACGGCGGAAACCGCACCGCCCGGTGAGAACAGGGCCAGGTCGAAGCCGGAGAAGTCGAAGTCCTCCAGCGACTTGACGGCCAGCTCGTCGTCCTCGCCATAGCTGACCTGCTTGCCGACCGACTTGCTGGAGGCAAGGGCCACCACCTCGTCGGCGGGGAATTCCCGCTCGGCCAGGATGTTCAGGATCTCGTGGCCGACCGCACCCGTGGCGCCGGCGACTGCTACTCGAAAGCCCATGAGCGTCTCCTTCCTGGAGGTCCGGGCGCCCGCCAGGGCCCCGGGACGCCCATGAAAACTGGAATCAGGTCGAGCGCTTGGTGAGCGCGGTCAGGATCTTGGTGCCCATCTCGGCGGTGCCAATGGTGGTCATGCCGTCCTGCGCGATGTCCGCGGTCCGGTAGCCCTCATTCAGCACGTCGGCGATGGCGGCCTCGATCAGGCCAGCCTCGACATCACGATCGAAGCTGTACTTCAGCAGCATGGCGAAGCTCATCAGCGCCGCGATCGGGTTGGCCATGTCCTTGCCGGCAATGTCCGGGGCGGAGCCATGGATCGGCTCGTACATGGCCTTGCGCTTGCCGCTCGTGGCATCGGGCGCGCCCAGCGCTGCCGAAGGCAGCATGCCCAGCGAACCAGTCGCCATGGCGGCGGCATCCGACAGGATGTCGCCGAACAGGTTGTCGGTGACGATCACGTCGAACTGCTTGGGCCGGCGGATGAGCTGCATGGCGCAGTTGTCGGCGTACATGTGCGAGAGCTGGACGTCGGCATATTCGCGGGCATGCAGCTCGGTGACCAACTGGCGCCACAGCACGCCGGTGTGCATGACGTTGGCCTTCTCGACCGAGGTCACGCTGTTGTTGCGCTTGCGGGCCAGCTCGAAGCCGACCCGGGCGATCCGCTCGATCTCCGCCGTGGTGTAGACCTGGGTGTCGACGCCGCGCTTCTGGCCGGCGCCCAGATCCTCGATGCCGCGCGGCTCGCCGAAATAGACGCCGCCGGTCAGCTCGCGCAGAATCAGGATGTCCAGGCCGCGCACCAGCTCGGGCTTGAGCGTGGAAGCTTCCACCAGGGCGTCGAACACGATCGCCGGGCGCAGGTTGGCGAACAGCTCCAGCTGCTTGCGCAGCTTCAGGATCGCCTGCTCGGGCTTCAGGTGGAACGGGTTGGTGTCATACTTGTGGACACCGACCGCGCCGAACATCACCGCGTCGACCGCCTGGGCCTTGGCCAGCACCGCCTCGGTGATCGGCTCGCCATGGACGTCCAGGGACGCGCCGCCGACCAGGTCCTCCTGCAGCTCAAAGCTCAGGCCCTTGCTGCCGAGGAAGTCGATCACCCGCCGGACGACCGCCATCACCTCCGGCCCGATGCCGTCGCCAGGGAGGAAGAGGATCGAGCCGGTGGTCATCGTCGCTTTCTCGGGTTCGTTTCGTACGGCGTGCGCGAGAGGTGCTCGGGTCCATTCAACGAATCACGTCACGAAGCGCAAGCTGCTAGTGACCTAATTCATTGATGTTACTCGTACCTTTGCCTCTCTCGGGTTCGTTTGTGTAGATTCGCTCGTTTCCGTCACCCCGGCCGGAAGCCGAAGGGACCAACGGCAGAAGATCTCATGCGGTCGATCCCCCGGTCAAGCAGGGGGTGACGGGCAGGGAAGCTCAGGCGCCAGCACCCGCGGAGTAGAGCCAGGGGGCCTGGGCCTGCTGCTTTGCCACAAAGGCCTGGATCTTGTCGGCCTTCTGCATGGTCAGGCCGATGTCGTCGAGGCCTTCCAGTAGGCATTCGCGGTTGAACGGGTCGATCTTGAACGAGATCGGCTCGTTGCCGGTGGGCCGCAGAATCAGGTTCTGCTCCAGGTCGACGGTGAAGGTCGGGTCCGGGGCGTTCTGGGCTTCCGCCATCAGCGCGTCGATCGTCTCCTGGGGGAGGCGGATCGGCAGGATGCCGTTCTTGAAGCAGTTGTTGTGGAAGATGTCGGCGAAGCTGGGCGCGATCACGCAGCGGATGCCGAAATCGGCCAGCGCCCACGGAGCATGCTCGCGCGACGAGCCGCAGCCGAAATTCTCGCCGGCGATCAGGATCTGCGCCTGGCGGTATTTCGGCTGGTTCAGCACGAAGTCCGGCACTTCCTGACCGTCCTGGGTGTAGCGCATCTCGTCGAACAGGTTCTTGCCGAGACCGGTCCGCTTGATGGTCTTCAGGAACTGCTTGGGGATGATCATGTCGGTGTCGACGTTGATCATCGGCAGGGGTGCGGCGATGCCGGTCAGCTTGGTGAAGGGGACCATGGCGTTCTTCCTCAGGCGACCAGCTTGCGGACGTCGGTCAGCTTGCCGGTGACGGCAGCTGCGGCGGCCATCTCGGGCGAGAGCAGGTGGGTACGGCCCTGGCGGCCCTGGCGGCCCTCGAAGTTGCGGTTGCTGGTGGACGCACAGCGCTCCTTGGGGGAGAGCTGGTCGGGGTTCATGCCGAGGCACATGGAGCAGCCGGCCTCACGCCACTCGAAGCCGGCGTCCTTGAAGATCTTGTCCAGGCCTTCCTGCTCCGCCTGGTAGCGGACGAGGCCGGAGCCCGGGACGACCATGGCCTGCACGTTGGCGGCGATCTTCTTGCCGGCGATCACCTTGGCGGCGGCGCGCAGGTCCTCGATCCGGCCGTTGGTGCAGGAGCCCAAGAACACCTTGTCCAGGACGATCTCTTCCACCGGCATGCCAGGCGTCAGGCCCATATAGTCCAGGGCGCGCTCCATGGCGCGGCGCTGGGCCTCGTCCTTGGCGTTCTTCGGGTCCGGCACCCGGCCGGTGATGCCGACTACGTCCTGGGGCGAGGTGCCCCAGGTGACCTGCGGCTCGATCTCCTCGGCCTTGAGCAGGACCTCGGCGTCGTAGGTAGCACCCTCGTCGGAGACCAGCGTGCGCCACCAGGCGACCGCCTTCTCCCAGTCCTCGCCCTTGGGCGCCATCGGGCGGCCCTTCAGGTAGGCCCAGGTCTTCTCGTCGGGGGCGATCAGACCGGCGCGGGCACCGCCCTCGATCGACATGTTGCACACGGTCATCCGGCCTTCCATCGACAGGCCGCGGATCACCGAGCCGGCATACTCGACCACATAGCCGGTGCCGCCGGCCGTGCCGATCTTGCCGATGATGGCCAGGATCACGTCCTTAGCGGTCACGCCGAAGGGCAGGGTGCCCTCCACCGAGATCCGCATGGTCTTCGGACGCTTCTGAATGAGAGTCTGGGTCGCCAGCACATGCTCGACCTCGGACGTCCCGATGCCGAACGCCAGCGCGCCGAAGGCGCCGTGGGTGGAAGTGTGGCTGTCGCCGCAGACGATGGTCGTGCCGGGCAGGGTGAAACCCTGTTCCGGCCCGATCACATGGACGATGCCCTGGCGCCGGTCGCGCATGCCGAACAGCTGGACGCCGAACTCGCGGCAGTTTTCCTCCAGGGTCTGGACCTGGATGCGCGAGGTCTCGTCCTCGATCGGCCGGGAGCGGTCGGTCGTGGGCACGTTGTGGTCGGGAACGGCCAGGGTCGCTTCCGGGCGCAGCACCTTGCGGCCCGAGGCGCGAAGACCCTCGAAGGCCTGGGGGCTGGTCACCTCGTGGACGAGGTGCCGGTCGATGTAGAGGAGGCTGGTGCCATCCTCCGCCACGTCGACCAGATGGCTTTCCCAGATCTTCTCGAAGAGGGTTTTCGGCCCGCTCATCTTTCCGTTCCCGATTTCACTTTGAACTGGCTTCAGGCCTTGTCGGCCGAGGCCTTCTTGGCGGTGTCCATGCGGCGCTCGGTGATGCGCGCCGCCTTGCCGGTGCGGCCACGCAGGTAATAGAGCTTCGCGCGCCGCACCTTACCACGACGCACCACCTCGATGGAGGCGATCCGCGGGCTGTAGAGCGGGAAGACGCGCTCCACGCCCTCGCCATAGGAGATCTTGCGCACGGTGAACGCGCTGTTCACGCCGCGATTGCGCCTGGCGATGCATACGCCCTCGAAGGCCTGCACGCGCTCGCGGGTGCCCTCGATGACCTTGACGTTGACACGCAGCGTGTCGCCGGCGCCGAACTCGGGGATCGGCTGGCCGCCACGGCCTTCGATGGCCTCGTCCCGCTGTTCCTTGTCGAGCTGTGCGATGAGATCCATGGATCAGTTTCCTTCGAGGTGGAGTTCGACGTTCTTGGCCCCGATCAGGTCGGGGCGACGTGAGGCGGTGATGGCTTTCGCCTGGTCCTTCCGCCAATCCCTGATCCGGGCATGGTGCCCGGACAAGAGAATCTCAGGTACCGGCCGGCCTTCCCAGACCGCCGGTCTTGTATAATGGGGATATTCGAGGAGTCCGTCCTCGAAACTTTCCTCAGCTAACGATGAGGCGGAGCCCAGCACGCCGGGCAGGAGGCGGACCACCGCATCGAGCAGGAGGAAGGCGGCGAGCTCGCCGCCGGACAGGACGAAATCGCCGATCGAGACCTCGTCCAGGCCGCGGGCCTCGATCACGCGCTGGTCCACGCCCTCGTAGCGGCCGCACAGCAGGACCATGCCCGGGCCTTTCGCCAGCCGGCGCGCATCGGCCTGGACGAAGCGGCGGCCGCGTGGGGTCAGGTAGATCCTGGGGCGCGGGTCACCCGGCGGTGCGGCGGCATCGATGGCAGAGGCGATCACGTCCGGGCGCATCACCATGCCGGCCCCGCCGCCGAACGGCGTATCGTCGACCGACTGGTGGCGATCATGGGTGAAGCTGCGGGGGTTGACCGTGCCCAGCGACCAGTCGCCCCGCTCCAGCGCCTTGCCCGTCAGGGACTGGCCTAGAGGACCTGGGAACATCTCGGGGAAGATGGTGACGACCGAGGCGACGAACGTCATCACTCGACCTCCACCGGTGGGTCGATCACGACCCGGCGGCCCTGGAGGTCGACCACCGGCACCACCGCCCTGGTGAAGGGGAAGTCGCGCAGGCTGCCGTCTGCCGCCCGCACTTCCAGGATGTCGCCGGCACCGAAGTCCTGCACGCTCACGATCTCGCCGAGCTTCTGCCCATCCGGGGTCTCGGCGGTCAGGCCGATCAGATCCTCGTGGTAGAACTCGTCTTCTTCGGGTGCCGGCAGCATGCTGCGCGGAACGTACAGGGCCACACCGCGCAGCCGTTCGGCGGCGTTGCGGTCGGTGATGCCCTCGGCCTTCACGATCAGGCCGTTATCCAGGACGGTGACGATCTCGATGCGAAAGAGCCGGTTGCCGTCGGCATCGTGGAGCGGGCCGTAGGCCGCGGCGTTCTCGGGCTGCTCGGTGAAGGTCTTGAGCTTCAGATGACCGCGCACGCCATGGGCCGTCGCCACGGCGGCGACGCAGACCATGCGCTCGGCGGCATCTGCGGCCATCGACCCCATCCCCAGCAGGTCCGGGCTGGCGCCCGGCCCTGAACGGCAAGCAGGCCGGCCCAGCCGGGCCGGCCCATCCTCATCGAACCGGACCGGCTCAGGCGGCGGCTTCGGCCTCGGCCTTGGCCTTCTTC
The DNA here is from genome assembly GCF_009806515.1 of Geminicoccus flavidas. Lineage (GTDB taxonomy): Bacteria > Pseudomonadota > Alphaproteobacteria > Geminicoccales > Geminicoccaceae > Geminicoccus > Geminicoccus flavidus. The sequence goes on from NZ_WUJP01000615.1 coordinate 6,078, forward strand.
TCGGCGATCTCAGCGGCGCGCTTGCCGGTGCCGCGATGCACGGTGGCACCCGGCAGGATGCCGGCCTTGTCCAGGAAGCGGGCGACGCGGTCGGTCGGCAGGGCGCCAACGGACAGCCAGTGCTTGATTCGCTCCTCGTTCAGGACCAGGCGGTTCGGATCCTCAGTCGAGCGGATCGGGTCATAGGAGCCCAGACGCTCCAGGAAGCGGCCGTCGCGCGGCGAGCGGCTGCTGGCGGCCACGATTTTGTAGTAGGGGCGCTTCTTCGCGCCGGCGCGGGCGAGGCGGATCTTCACCGACATGATACGACTTTCCAAAGGTTCGACGATTGAGCGGAGGGAAACAGAAGAGGAAGACCTACATCCGGGGCAGCATTCCCGGCGGGATCATGCCCTTGGGCAGCTTGCCAATCAGGTTCTGCAGGCCGCCCATCTTCTTCATCTGCTTCATCATGTCCTGCATCTGGCGATGCTGCTTCAGGAGCTGGTTGACGTCCTGGACGGTGGTGCCGGAGCCCTTGGCGATGCGCCGCTTGCGCGAGGCGTTGAGCTTGTCGGGTTCGCGCCGCTCCAGGGGCGTCATGCTGTCGATGATCGCCGCCTGACGGATGAACACCCGCTCGTCGACCTTCTTCTCGTCCAGCTGCTTCTTGATCTTCTGCACGCCCGGCAGGGCCGACAGCATGCCCTGCATGCCGCCCATCTTCTTCATCTGCACGAGCTGCGCGCGGTAGTCCGCCAGGTCGAAGCGGCCCTTCTGGACCTTCTTCGCCAGCTTCTCGGCTTCCTCGCGGTCGATGTTCTCGACCGCCTTCTCGACCAGGCTGACCACGTCGCCCATGTCGAGGATGCGGCCGGCGACCCGCTCGGCGACGAACGGCTCCAGCTGGTCCAGCTTCTCGCCGACACCTACGAACTTGATCGGCTTGCCGGTGATCTGGCGCATCGACAGCGCCGCACCGCCGCGGGCATCGCCGTCCATGCGGGTGAGCACGATGCCGTCGACGCCGATCTCGTCGTTGAAGGCCCGGGCGACGTCCACCGCGGTCTGGCCGGTCAGCCCGTCGGCCACCAGCAGGGTTTCCTGCGGCTCGGCCAGCAGCTTGACCTCGGCCAACTCGTCCATGAGCTGATCGTCGATCTGCAGGCGGCCGGCCGTGTCCAGGATGACGACGTCGTAGCCTTCCCGGTGCGCGGTATCGAGGGCCCGCTGGGTGATCTCGACCGGCTTCTGACCCGGTACGATCGGCAGGTGGCCGGTGCCGGTCTGCTCGGCCAGCACCTGGAGCTGCTTCTGCGCGGCCGGACGCTGCACGTCGAGCGAGGCCAGGAGGACCTTCTTGCGCTCGCGGTTCTTCAGCCTGAGCGCCAGCTTGCCCGAGGTCGTGGTCTTGCCCGAGCCCTGCAGGCCGCACATCAGGATGACGGAGGGCGGCGAGCCCAGGTCGAGGCCGACATGCTCAGTGCCGCCCAGCAGCTCGATCAGCCGGTCGTTGACGATCTTGACGATCTGCTGGCCGGGCGTGATCGAGCGGATCACCTCCTGGCCGATCGCGCGTTCCTTGATGCCGGCGACGAACTCTTTCACCACCGGCAGCGCGACGTCGGCCTCCAGCAACGCCACGCGGATCTCGCGCAGCGCCTCGGCGACATCGGCTTCGGAGAGCGCGCCACGCCGGCGTAGCCGGTCGAACACGCCACCGAGGCGGGTGGTCAGGTTCTCGAACATCTTCCCGGTCGTTTCCGCATGCTCCGGGCCACGGATGGCATTTCCGGACATGACAGCGTATAGAAGGACGCCCCCGCGAGACGGGCCCGCGAAGCGCGGCTCTCTTGAGCATCATGGCACCGGGATGTCAAGGAATCGCGGTTCCACCGTTGCGCGGCGGCGGATGATCTGCAATCAGGCCGCACCATGACCACCGTGCCGTTCACCAAGATGCATGGGCTGGGCAACGATTTCGTCCTCCTGGACGAGCGTCGCAACCCCACCCCGCTCGATTCCGCCTGGATTGCCCGCCTCGCCGACCGCCATCGCGGCATCGGCTTCGACCAGCTCGTCGTGATCGATGCCGATCCGGAGCTGGACGTGCATGTCCGCTTCTTCAACGCGGATGGCAGCGAGTCCGGGGCGTGCGGCAATGCCTCGCGCTGCGTGGCCAAGCTGATCCACAGCGAGACCGGCCGGGACCGGATCTGGATGCGCACCTCACGTGGCATCCTGGAGGCGGTGCGCGACGGCCAGCTCTGGACGGTCGACATGGGCCGGCCGCGCCTGGCCTGGGACGAGATCCCGCTCACCCATGACTGCGACACCGAGGCAGTGCCGGTAGACGTGGCGGGGCTGCCCAGGCCGTTCGCGGTGAGCATGGGCAATCCCCATGCGGTGTTCGTGGTCGACCATCTGGAAAGCCTGGACGTGGCCGGGATGGGCTCGATGCTGGAGCGCGACCCGATGTTCCCCGAGCGTGCCAACATCGGCTTCGTCCAGGTGCTGGACCGCCAGAACGTGCGCCTGCGCGTGTTCGAGCGCGGGGTCGGGCTGACGCTGGCCTGCGGCAGCGGGACGTGCGCCGCGATGGTGGCGCTGGTGAAGAAGGGGCTGGTCGACGGCCGGGTGACGTTCCAGCTGGACGGCGGCGAGCTCGTGCTGGCCTGGGACGGGATGAGCGGCGTGCGGATGACCGGACCCGCCGCCATCGTGTTCACCGGCGAGATCAGCGCCGAGTACCTGCCGGGCGACGCATGAGCGCCATCGACGTCCTGACCTTCGGCTGCCGGCTGAACAGCTTCGAATCCGAGGTGATGCGCCGCCATGCCGAGGAGGCCGGCCTGTCCGATCTGGTAATCGTCCATTCCTGCACGGTGACGGCCGAGGCCGAGCGCCAGGTCCGCCAGGCGGTGCGCCGGGCCAGGCGCGAGCAGCCGGGCAAGCGGATCGTGGTGACCGGCTGTGCCGTGCAGGTGGATCCTGCCAAGTGGACCGGCATGGCCGAGGTCGACCATGTGGTCGGCAACGAGGACAAGCTGAAGCCGCTCACCTGGACGAACCTCGCCGGCGACGGGCCGGAGCGGGTCCGGGTCGGCGACATCATGGCGGTCAAGGCGATGGCCGGGCATCTGGTGCCGGGCTTCGACGGGCGGAGCCGTGCCTTCCTCCAGGTGCAGAACGGCTGCGACCATCGCTGTACCTTCTGCATCATCCCCTATGGCCGGGGTCCCTCCCGCTCGGTGCCGGTCCAGGACGTGGTGGCGCAGACCCGGCTCCTGGTGGAGCAGGGCTATCGCGAGCTGGTGGTGACCGGGGTCGACATCACCTCCTACGGCAAGGACCTGGGCGATGCCCCCACCCTGGGCGGGCTGCTCAAGGCGGTGCTGCGCCAAGTGCCGGAGCTGCCGCGCCTGCGCCTGTCCTCGATCGACCCGGCCGAGATCGACGGCGACCTGCTGGAGCTGATCGAGGGC
>NZ_WUJP01000616.1 GCF_009806515.1 Geminicoccus flavidas
GAGCCACGGCTGATGCCGCATCTGCACCTGTCGCTCCAGGCCGGCGACACGATGGTGCTGAAGCGGATGAAGCGGCGCCATTCGCGCGATGACGTGCTGGCGCTCGCCAGCCGGCTGCGCGCCCTGCGCCCGGACCTGGTGTTCGGCGCCGACATCATCGCGGGCTTCCCGACCGAGACCGACGCGATGTTCGAGAACACCCGCCGGATCGTGGCGGAGGCCGGGCTCACCTGGCTGCACGTCTTCCCCTACAGCCCGCGCCAGAACACGCCGGCAGCGCGGATGCCGCAGGTCGACCCGATGCTGCGCAAAGAGCGCGCGGCGGTCCTGCGCGCCGAGGGAGCAGAGGCGGTGGCGCGCTTCTATGCCAGCGAGCAGGGCCGGGTGCGCGAACTGCTGATCGAGCGCGGCGGAGCTGGGCACACCCGGCACTTCGCGCCGGTGAAGCTCGCGGCCAATGACGACCTGGCGGCGGGCACGCTGATCGACGTGCGCATTACCGGGGTGGACGGGCAGGTGCTGCTGGGCGAGCGGGCGGCCTGATCGGCGCTCCTCGCATGCGGGCCACCCCGGGCTTGGTGGGCCGCCGGGATATATCGTCGCAGGGCGACGGACGGGCTATCATCCGCGACACCGCTGGACGGCGGCTGTGCCGGGTGGTGCGGCACGGCCGTGACAGGCGCGGTTGGGCTGTCCGGGGAGAGAGCAGGCGATGGCGGAGGCGCGGCTGGAGCGGCGGCTGGCGGCCATCCTGGCGGCGGACGTCGCCGGCTACAGCCGGCTCATGGAGCGCGACGAGGTCGGCACGTTCGGGCGGCTGAAGCGGCTGCGCCAGGAATTGGTCGAGCCAGTCCTGGCCCGGCACGGTGGACGGGTCGTCGACCTGAAGGGCGACGGCGCCATCATCGAGTTCGGCAGTGCGGTAGATGCGGTCGAGGCTGCGGTGGCGGTCCAGCAGGCAATGGGAGAGCAGGACCCGGACCTGCCGGAGGAGCAGCGAATCCGCTACCGGATCGGGATCAACCTGGGCGACGTCATCGTCGAGGACGGCACCATCTACGGCGACGGCGTCAACGTCGCGGCCCGGATCGAAGCCTTGTGCGAGCCAGGGGGCGTGTGGTTGTCGCGCAGCGTCTACAACGCGGTCCGGGGCAAGCTCGCCCTGCCGCTGGTGCCGACGGGGCTGCACCGGCTCAAGAACATCAGCGAGCCGGTGGAGATGTTCCGGGTGGCCCTGGGGCCGGGTCCTGCCGCCACACTGCCCCTGCCCGACAAGCCCTCCATCGCGGTCCTGCCGTTCACGAACATGAGCGGCGACCCCGAGCAGGACTATTTCGCCGACGGCCTGGTGGAGGACATCACCACCGCACTCAGCCGCGTGCGGTCCTTCTTCGTGATCGCCCGCAATTCGAGCTTCACCTACAAGAACCGGACGGTGGACGTGCGGCAGGTGTCGCGCGAGCTGGGGGTGCGCTACGTCCTCGAAGGCAGCATCCGCAAGTCGGGTGCGCGGGTCCGCATCGTCGGACAGCTCATCGACGCGACCACCGGGCACCATGTCTGGGCCGACCGCTTCGACGGCGACCTGAGCGACATCTTCGACCTGCAGGACCGGATCACCGAAAGCGTGGTGGGTGCGGTCGAGCCGAGCATCCGGCTGGAGGAGATCCGGCAGGCCCGCACCAAGCCCACAGAGTACATCACCGCCTACGACCTCTACCTCCGCGCCCTGCCGGGCTTCTACAGCATGACCGCCGAAGGGTTCGCCGAGGTGCGCCGCCTCACCAACGAGGCGCTGAGCATCGATCCGGGCTTCACCCTGCCCAAGGCGCTGGGCGCCTATATCCGCAGCATCTCGGTGAGCCAGTGCTG
>NZ_WUJP01000617.1 GCF_009806515.1 Geminicoccus flavidas
GCATGAGCCCGATGATGCGCGGGTGGCCATCCGCATGGCGCGCGAGGTGCTGGCGGAGGCGCGCGACGACCCGACCAGCCTGCGCTTCGCCGCCCAGGTCCTGGCCTACAGCGCCAAGGACTATGAGACGGCGCTGGGTGCCATCGACCGGTCCCTCCTGCTCAATCCCAATTCCGCCCAGGGCCACACCGGTGCCGGCTGGGTGAACGCCTATGCCGGCCGCCCGCTCGCCGCGATCGACCATTTCCACCGTGCCATGCGCCTGAGCCCGGTCGATCCCGAGAAGGGCATCGCCCTGTCCGGCATCGGCATGAGCTATCTCATGCTCGAACGCCACGAGGAGGCGCTCGACTGGGGCGAGAAGGCGCTGCGGGAAATGCCCAATTACGGCTCGTCGCATCGGGTGGTGATCTGCGGGCTGGTGGGGCTGGGCCGCCTGGAGGAGGCGCAGGTGGCGGCCGGGCGCCTGATGGCGGCATTCCCGACCTACACGCTCACCCTGCAGCGGCAGATCAACCCGTGGCGGGATGCGGCCTTCGCGCAGCGCTACCTGGATGCGCTCCGCGTGGCCGGTGTCCCCGATTGACCGGCGCCATGCGGCGGGGCCGCGAGAGGAAGCCGTTCCGTCAGCCGCGCAGCGCCTGCGCGACCGAGCCGCGATAGGCCAGTGCTGCCGGGATCGTGGCCAGCGCGGAACCGGCCAGCACGATCGCCAGGACCAGACGCAGCTCAGGCAGGCCCAGGCTGACCGGGAGGCTCAGCGCGGTCCGGCTTTCGAACAGGAGGGCGACCAGGAAGGCGCCGCCATAGCCGACTACCAGGCCCAGCAGCGCGCCCGCCGTCAGGATCAGGGCGACGTTCAGCCAGATGGTGGCGAACACGAAGGGGCGCGAGGCGCCCAGTGCCCGCAGCACGCCGATCAGCCGGCGGCGCTGAGCCAGGCTCGCCAGCACCGCCAGGAGCACCGCACCGATCACCAGGACCTGGGTGAGCAGGGAGATGGTGGCGACCAGGTCGCGCACGTCGCCCAGCAGGGCATAGAGCTGGACCAGGACCTCGGCCGGGAACACCGCCATGGTGCCATCGGCTGCACGGTATTCCCGGCGGAGCTGGTAGGCGGCGGCGAAGCTGGCGGGGGTCACCACGATCGCCGGCACGCCCGGCAGCTCGGCGCGGTCGAAGGGCGGGCCCAGCGGGATCAGGTCGAGGGCGGGCTCGCCGGCCGGGCCGTCCGGCCACAGTTCCGCCTCGTCCAGGGCGTGGCCGACCGGCAGGGAGTGGACCCACCAGACCGCCTCGATCGGGGCGATGATCGCGCGGTCCCAGGGTGTGCCCAGGCGCGGCATCCGGCCGACCACGTGCTGGTGGAAGCCATGGGCCTCCTCGTCCTCCATCTCGACATGGCCGTGCGCCGGCTCGAACTCGTCGCCCAGCGCCAGGGGCACGTCGGCACCGACCACCACCTCGTCGATCCGCTCGAACAGCCGGCCCTCGGCCAGAGCCGGCTCGCCGGCAGGCGCGAGGAAGCCCGCGGTGGTGCCCACGATCGGATGGCCCCGCCAGTTGTCGCCAAAGCCGATCGGGGCGGCATCGGCCACGTCGGGATTGGCGGCGAGGTCGGCCAGGATGGCGCCGTCGATCAGCTCGATCGCGGCCGGCTGCAGATAGACGGTGGAAAGGACGAGCTGGGTCTCGCTGCCGGGTGCGCCGATCAGGAGGTCGAAGCGGTCCGCGGCACGGGCGCTGCCCTCGCGCAGGGCCCGGTCCTGGGCGGAGACGGCCACACCCAGGCCCACCGCCAGGGCAACCAGTAAGACGATGGCCAGCGCACCGGCACGGTTCCGTCGGAGGTCGGCTAGGACGAACGGAAAGGGATTGCCCAAGGCTCAGAGCCGCTCGTAGGCCGCGTCGATCAGGCGGACCCTGCTGACGAAGCCGGTCTCCTCGTCAACCTCGGTGCCGAGCGAGAGGGTGCCGGTCACCAGGATCGGCAGGTTGAAGTTGACCCAGTCCTGCTGGCGGCGCAGGCGGACCAGCACGATGTCCTGCGGCCAGTCCGCCTCCTTGTCGCAAAACGGGCAGACCGCCATCGGCATCTTGGTGAGCACGAAGAAGGAGGCGTCGGGCTTGAGCGGCGGGGCCATGAAGCCCTGGATCTGCACGGGCCGGTCGGCCAGGGCCAGCGCCTCCTCGGAAAAGGCGGCGCCCCTGCCGTAGATGTCGCGCAGCTTGATCCGGGTGGCCGCATGGCCGGGCCGCGTGACACCGACCAGGCCGAGCGCCGTGGTGGCGAGCAGCAGGTGGCGTCGGGTGGTTCCAGCCATGACGGTTCTCCGGTTCGGGTCAGTCCATCGCCCCGGCGCGCTGGCCGATCTTCGAGGCGTGGTTCATCACGTGGAAGATATAGTTCTGCTCTACCGTGCCCTGGAACAGGTGTGCCCAAGGGCCGATCGCGTAGATGCCCAGATCCTCGCCGCCGTGGGTCTCGCTGGAGAGCGGCACCAGGGCCGGCTGGACGAAGTCGATATCGGTGGTATCGACATTGGTCAGGTCGACGCGCGGCGCGTCTTTCAGTGCACCCGGGCCGTTGGCGAACTGCAGGGTGGTGTAGGGCTTGCCGTCGTCACCCAGCAGCGGCTCGCCACCCCAGGCGGCCAGGCCGAGGATCGGGTTGCCGCGCTCGGGATAGCCGTTGATCGTCAGCGTGTGGCCGTGATCGGCGGTCACGACGATCAGGGTCTCGTCCAGGTCCACCTTGTCGACCGCAGTCTTGATCGCCCGGTCGAAGGCGATGGCATCGGTCAGCGCGCGGGCGGCGTTGCCGGCATGGAGCGCATGGTCGACCCGGCCGCCCTCCACCATTAGGATGAAGCCTTCGTCGCCGGCCTTTGCCTGGAGGATGTCGATGGCCTTGTCGGTCATCTCGGCCAGCGACGGCTCGCCGCCCGCGTCCTTCTCGCGGTCGACGTCGTACTGCATGTGCGACATGTCGAACAGGCCGAGCACCGGGCCGGTGGTGGCGGGGTTAATCGCGTCGAACTGCTCCTTGTTCCAGACATAGGTCGAGCCGGCGCCATGGCGGTCGGTCCATTCCACGGTCAGGTCGCGGCCGTCCTTGCGCCGGCCGGTCTTGCCTTCGTACTCGGGGTCGGCCGCGGTCTCGGGCAGGAAGTAGGCACGGCCGCCGCCGAGCGCCAAGTCGAAGCCGTGCCCGTAGGGGATCTCGATCATCGAGCGAGCGATGTCCTTGCAGCCCATCTCCAGCGCTTCCGCCGGCATGTCGGCGTCCGATTCCCAGTCACGGCTGGGGGAGTGCGAATGGGTGGCGCCCGGGGTCGCGTGGGTGAGGCGGGCGGTGCTGACCACGCCGGTGGCGAGCCCCGCGGCCTGTGCCATCTCGAAGATCGTGGTGACGGCGCCGTTGTCCAGCGACGCCTGGCAGTCCTCGACCGGCACGGTGTGCTTCACCGCCATGGCGGCGTTGCGGGTCTTCACGCCGGTCACCATGGCGACCGCGGTGGGCGAGCTGTCGGCGACCTGGGCGTCGGAGGAATAGGTCTTGGACGCGGCGAGATAGGGGAAGGATTCGAAGGTCAGCACGTTGGACTCGCCGTCCACGCCGCGCTGCTGGCCTTCCAGGATCCGGGCGGCGGTCACCGTGGCGAAGCCCATGCCGTCGGCCACGAACAGGATCACGTTCTTGGCGTGGTTGGTGTTCGGCTGCTGTGCCTGGATCCGCGCCAGGATGTCCTGGCCGGTGCGGAAATAGGGGTCATCCGCCTGGGCGAGCGTGATGCTGCTGGATGCAGCCCTGGGCGCGCTGGTGTCCACCGTCCGGCCGCCGCAAGCGGCCACCGTCAAAGTCGCCGTGCCCAGCAGGAATGCCGTTCTGATCGATCTGCGCACGTAAGCCTCCCCCGTCCTATTATTGTGACATATTCGTGATAGTTCCGTGACAACGACGACGGCAAGCCACAAGATGAGCGCGGCCGAGCTACAGCACGGAAGTGCAGCTGGCACGGACAGGTACCAGATCGAACTGTGCCGGCAGGAAGCTTCCTCGTCGGGTTTTAATCATGGCTGAACACGATCAGGAAGAAATTCATGCGACGGCGCCGTGCCATCGCGGTACCCTGCGAGAACTGCCGGGTCTCCGGCAGCGGGGCGATCGCGCGCCCGGCGGGCTGAAGGGCGACGGCCTGGCGGTACGGGGGCTGAAGGTCGCGTTCGACCGCGGGCCCCCCGTCCTGGACATCGCCCGGCTGGATGTCGCGAACGGCGAGCAGGTGGCGATCACCGGCCCGTCCGGCTGCGGCAAGACCACGCTCGCCCTGGCCTTGTGCGGCATTCAGCCGGTGCGCGAAGGGCAGGTGCGCTGGAATGGCCAGGACGTCGCCAGCATGGCCGAAGGGGCCCGCGACGGCTGGCGGCGCCGCCATGTCGGCATGATCTTCCAGGACTTCCACCTGGTGCCCGGCATGTCGGTGCTGCGCAACGTGCTGGCCGCCAGCTATTTCGCCGCCTGGCGGCCGGGACCGCACGTGGTGGCGCGTGCGGCGGAACTGCTGGAGGAATGCGGCGTGCCGGCCGGGCGGCAGGACGTGGCCAGCTTGTCGCGCGGCGAGCAGCAGCGCGTCGCGATCGCTCGCGCCCTCCTGCTGGACCCGCCGATCCTGATCGCGGACGAGCCCACCGCCAGCCTGGACGCGGCCAATGCCCGGCTGGTGGCCGGGCTCCTGGCCGAGGCGGCGCGGCGGCAAGGTGCCACCCTCATCGCGGTGACCCATGACCCGGTCCTGATCGGGGCGATGGACCGGACGGTCCGGATGGCGGATGGCCGGGTCATGGAGGACGGCAGCTGAGCGGCGACCCTTGCCGAAACCCGCCGGTTGCGCGAGGTTCCGCCCGCCATGACCCAGCCCAATCCCAATTGGTGGCAGCGCCTGAGATCCGGTCTGTCCAAGACCTCGGGCCAGCTCACCGGTTCGATCTCCGCGATCTTCGTGAAGAAGAAGCTCGACCAGGACATGCTGGACGAGCTGGAGGAGGCGCTCATCGTCGCCGACATGGGGGTGGACACGGCCGGGCGGCTGGTCGGCCACCTCGCGCGCGAGCGCTATGGCAAGGACGTCACCGACCGCGAGGTGCGCCAGGTCCTGGCAACCGAGATCGCGCGGATCCTGAAGCCCTATGCAAAGCCGATCCCATCGCGGGAGGTGGCGCCGCAGGTGATCCTGGTCTGCGGGGTGAACGGCACCGGCAAGACCACCACGATCGGCAAGCTCGCCAAGATGGCGACTGATGCCGGGCTGAAGGTCGTGCTGGCGGCCTGCGACACGTTCCGGGCCGCTGCCGTGGAGCAGCTCCAGATCTGGGGCGAGCGCAACGGCGTACCGGTCTATGCGGCAACCCAGGGCTCCGACCCGGCCGCGCTGGCCTTCTCCGCCCTGGAGAAGGCCAAGGCGCAGGGTGCCGACATCCTGATGATCGATACGGCCGGCCGGCTGCACAACAAGGCGGCGCTCATGGACGAGCTGAAGAAGATCGTCCGGGTGATCAAGAAGGTCGATCCGTCGGCGCCGCACGACACGGTGCTGGTGCTGGACGGCACGACCGGGCAGAACGCGCACCGCCAGGTCGAGGTGTTCCGCGACATCGTGGATGTGAGCGGGCTGGTGGTCACCAAGCTGGACGGCACCGCCAAGGGCGGCGTGGTGGTGTCGCTGGCCGAGCGCTTCCACCTGCCGATTCATGCGCTGGGCGTGGGCGAGGCGATCGAGGACCTCAAGCCCTTCGAGGCGGAAGCATTTGCCGATGCGCTGCTCGGGCTGGACCAGCCGGAACAGGCCGCCTGAGGCGGGCGAGGTTGAGACATGTCCCGTCAGGCGCTACCTCAGCGCCTGGACGGATCGTCGACTAGTTGGAGAGGAGCCGCATGGCCCGCAGTATCGTTGAGACCGTGCTGGGCGCGCTCGTGCTGCTGGTCGCGTGCGGCTTCCTGTTCTGGGCCTATGCCCGCAGCGACATCGGCAGCACGAACGGCTATGAGCTGATCGCCCGCTTCGACCGGGCGGATGGCATCGATGTCGGCGGCGACGTGCGGATCAGCGGCGTCAATGTCGGCCGGGTGGTCGCCAAGACGCTGGACCCGCAGACCTTCCGCGCCGAGGTGCGCTTCACCGTCGGCAACGACGTGAAGCTGCCGACCGACAGCTCGGCCTCGATTTCCAGCGCCAGCCTGATCGGCGGCAAGTACCTGTCGATCATCCCGGGCGGCGATGATCGCGACCTGGAGCCCGGCGGCGTGATCACGCTCACCCAGTCCTCGGTCAGCATCGAGGACCTGATCGGCCGCTACATCTTCAGCCAGGGCGGCGGCGGTTCCCAGGGTGGTTCGGGGGGCGGCTCAGGGAGCGGCTCCGGGGCGAACGGGGCGGGCGGTGCCGGCCAGCCGGCCGACGACATCTTCTCGGCCCCGTGAGCATGACGCGTGCGGTCCGGCTGACTGCGGCCCTGCTGCTGCTGGGAGCCGGCAGCCTGCCGGCGCTGGCGGCCGGGCCCAGCATCCCGAACGACAAGGTGGAGATGCAGGGCCTGGACAAGGTGACCGCCCGGGTGGTGCGCTTCGAGGTGGCGCGCGGCCAGCCGGTCCAGTTCGGCACGCTGCGCATCCAGCTCGATGCCTGCTTCACCTCGCCGCCCACCGAGCAGCCGGAAGCCGCGGCCTTCCTCCTGATCGACGATCTCGAGCAGGACCGGCAGGAACGGATCTTCTCGGGCTGGATGTATGCCTCCAGCCCGTCGCTCCATGCGCTGGAGCACCCGGTCTACGACGTCTGGGTGATCGGCTGCTCAGCACCGCTGGAGGCACCGGCAGGGGCGCCCGAACTGTCCAACCCGGTCCCGGGTGCCGGCTGACCCGGATCCTGCGGGAAGTGCGCGCTCAGCATGGTCGCGTGGTGCAGGCGGCGCTGATACTCGCCCTGCGGGATCTCGATGGCGCCAAAGCGTGCCAAGTGGCTGGTCACGAACTGGGTGTCGAGCAGCACGTAGCCGCCCGCCCTCAGCCGCTGGACCAGTTCGGCCAGCGCCACCTTCGACGCATCGGTGGCACGGCTGAACATGCTCTCGCCGAAGAAGGCGGCGCCAATCGAAACGCCGTACAGGCCGCCCACCAGCCGGCCGTCCTGCCAGGTCTCGACGCTGTGCGCCCGGCCGCGCCGGAACAGTTCGTTGTAGAGCAGGATCAACTGGTCGTTCAGCCAAGTGCTGGGCCGTGCCTCGGTGGGTGCGGCGCAGGCCTGGATCACCTGGTCGAACGCCCGGTCGACGGTCACCTGGAAGCGGCCGGAGCGGATGGTGCGGGCCAGCCGGCGCGGCAGGTGGAAGCGGTCGATCGGGATGATCCCGCGCCGCTTGGGGTTGATCCAGTGAATGGTCGGGTCGTCGCGCGCCTCGGCCATCGGGAAGACGCCCAGGCGATAGGCCGTGAGCAGGATCTCCGGCGTGATCGTCCGTTCGTCTTCGTCCTGGTCGGGCGCCGCCGGGTCCCGCATCACACCACCGGCGGTTCCCAGTCGGCGATGAACCGGCCGAGCCAGCCCGTATCGTACTCGCCGGTACGGAAGGCCGGGTTCGCGACCACGGTGCGCAGCAGCGGCAGGTTGGTGTCCACCCCCTCCACCACGCATTCCGCCAGCGCCCGCTCCAGCCGGCGCAGGCAGGTCGCCCGGTCGACGTCGTGGACGATCAGCTTAGCGATCAGGCTGTCGTAATAGGGCGGGACAGTGTAGCCGGTGTAGAGAGCCGAATCCATGCGCACGCCGGGCCCGCCCGGGGCATGGTAGCCGGTGACCCGGCCAGGGGATGGCGCCAGGGTCTTCGGGTTCTCCGCGGTGATCCGGCACTCGATCGCGTGGCCCAAAAAGCGCACGTCGTCCTGGCCGAACGCCAGCCGCTCGCCGGCCGCCACCCGGATCTGCTCGCGGACCAAGTCAATGTCGGTGATCAGCTCAGTCACCGGATGCTCCACCTGCAGGCGGGTGTTCATCTCGATGAAGTAGAACTGACCATTCTCGTAGAGGAATTCCAGCGTGCCCACGCCGCGATAGCCGAACTTCGCCATGGCCTTGGCGACGAGCGCGCCCAGCTTCTCGCGGTCGGCGGCGTCCAGGATCGGCGAGGGCGCCTCCTCGATCACCTTCTGGTGGCGGCGCTGCAGCGAGCAGTCGCGCTCGCCTAGGTGCAGGACCTGGCCGTGCGTGTCGCACAACACCTGGACCTCGATATGGCGGGGCGCTGCCAGATATTTCTCGATATAGACCCGGTCGTCGCCGAAGCCGGCCTTGGCCTCGCCGCGCGCCATGCGCAGGGCGTCCAGGAGCTGCGAGCGGTCGTGCACCACGGTCATGCCGCGCCCGCCGCCGCCGGCCACCGCCTTAATGAGGACCGGCCAGCCAATTTCCTCGGCCGCCGCCAGCGCCTCCTCCTCGGTCGCCACCGGCCCATCCGTGCCGGGCACGCAGGGGATGCCCAGGTTCTTAGCCGTGTCCTTGGCGACGATCTTGTCGCCCATCAGCCGGATATGCTCAGGGGTCGGGCCGATGAAGGTGAAGCCGTGCTCCTCCACCATCTGGCAGAAGTCGGCGTTCTCCGATAGGAAGCCGTAGCCCGGATGGATCGCTTCCGCCCCGGTGATCTCGGCGGCGGCCAGGATCGAGAGCTTGTTCAGGTAGCTCTCGCCGACCTGGGGCGGGCCGATGCACACGCTCTCGTCGGCAAAGCGCACATGCATGGCGGACGCGTCGGCGGTGGAATGCACCGCGACGGTCTGGATGCCCATCTCGCGGCAGGCCCGCAGGACCCGGAGGGCGATTTCGCCGCGATTGGCGATCAGGATCTTCTTGAACAACCGGCTCACTCCAGGACGAGGAGTGGTTCACCGAATTCCACGGGTGCTGCGTTCTCCACGAACACCCGGACTACCCGCCCGGCCCTGGGTGCCCGGATCGCGTTCATCACCTTCATCGCCTCGATGATGAGCAGGGTCTGGCCCTCCTTCACTTCCGAGCCGACCGCGGCATAGGGCGGGGCACCCGGCTCGGGCGCCAGATAGACCGTGCCGAC
>NZ_WUJP01000618.1 GCF_009806515.1 Geminicoccus flavidas
CATGGGCGACTTCACCACGCCTGGGTGGGAAGTGTCCGGCCCGGCCGGGGCCGGCTCGGCCGGGGGCGCGGCCGGTGCCGCCGCGTGCTGGGGCGGCGCCTGCATGTAGACCGGGGCGGTCACGTCCATCGGCGCCATCTGTACCTGGCGCGCGACCCGGACGCGGGTGGTGCCCTGGTTGATCTCGATCTCGGTGAGGCCGGTGCGCTGGAGGAGTTCCGCCAGCTTCTCGATGAAGGAGGTTTCGACGTCGAGCTTGGCCATCAGTGGT
>NZ_WUJP01000619.1 GCF_009806515.1 Geminicoccus flavidas
CTCGAGCGGCAGCAGGGGACGGGGCGACGAGTTCGGTGGCGGCACGCAGGGCCAGGAGATAGCCGTGCGGTCCGAGCCCGCAGATCACGCCGGTGGCGACGAGCGACACGTAGGAATGGTGCCGGAAGGGCTCGCGGCGATGCACGTTGGACAGATGCAGCTCGATCACCGGCTTCTCGGCGGCAGCGAGCGCGTCCATCAGCGCCACGGAGGTGTGGGTGAGCCCGCCTGGGTTGATCACGATCGCGTCCGCATTCGTGCGGGCCTCGTGGATCCAGTCGATCAGCACGCCCTCGTGGTTGCTCTGGCGGAAATCGACGGTGATCCCGAGATCGGCGGCTTCGCGCTCGACCACGGCCTGGATCTCTGCCAGCCGGGTACGGCCGTAGATCTCGGGCTGGCGCAGGCCGAGCATGTTGAGGTTCGGTCCGTTGAGGACCAGGATGGTGGGCAAGGTCGGGATCGATCGCGGTTATTGATCGTTGTCGGCCACCGCACGCGACGGCGCTCTGCCACGAGCGGCAGGGGCCACCGTCCAAGGACGCTGACCCGCGGCGAGGGGAGGTAGCACGCGTGCCTGAGCGGGGAAAGAGGCCCCGTGCACGCGTGCAGGTGTCGAACCGTTCATGAACCGGCCGCGGGGCAGGGCCGCAAGGGGCGCGACCCGAGCCAGTCAGCTTGTCGTGTCGACCACCAGCCGTCCCCGCACTCGGCCCGCCACCAGCTCGGCCGCGGCGTCCACGACCTCGTCCAGGCCGATCACCCGGGCCACCCGGTCGAGCACCCCCGCATCGAGGTCCTGCGCCAGGCGCTGCCAGGCCGCCTGGCGCGGGGCGAACGGCACCTGCACCGATTCCACGCCGCACAGGCGCACGCCGCGCAGGATGAAGGGGAACACGGTGGTGTGGAGCTCGGCCCCGCCAGCGTTGCCGACCGCGGCGACGCTACCGCCCGGCGCCATCGTCTTGAGCAGGCCGGCCAGCACCTGGCCGCCCACGCATTCCACCGCGCCGGCAAAGCGGCCCTTGTCGAGCGGGCCCTTGGCGCCCGGCACGAACGGGCTGCGGTCGATCACCTCGGCCGCACCCAATTCCTGGAGCCAGCCGGCCTCCTCGGTCTTGCCGGTGGAGGCCACGACCCGGAAGCCGGCCCTGGCCAGGAGGGCCACGGCGATGCTGCCGACCCCGCCGCCGGCCCCGGTCACCACCACCTCGCCGCCCTCAGGCGTGACACGCTGGCGCTCCAGCTCCTGGACGCACAGGGCAGCGGTGAAGCCGGCCGTGCCGATCGTCATGGCCCGCTTCGCGTCGAGCCCGTCCGGCATTGGCACGAGCCAGTCGGCCCTGACCCTGGCCCGCTCGGCGAGGCCGCCGAAATGACGCTCGCCGACGCCCCAGCCGGTGAGCAGCACCGGGTCGCCCGGCCGGTAGCGCTCGTCCGTGGAGTCCAGTACTCGGCCGGCGAAGTCGATGCCCGGAACGAACGGGAAGCTGCGCACGATCGGTGCCTTGCCGGTGATCGCCAGGGCGTCCTTGTAGTTCAGGGTGGACCACTCGACGGCCACGGTGACCTCGCCCGGCATCAGCCGGCTCTCGTCGAGCTCCACGAGGCTCGCCCTGGTGGCGCCGTCCGCCTGCTCCAGCAGGATCGCCCTGAACCGGTCCGTCATTGTCTGCTCCGCTGTTCCGGGGGCGCCGCCCCGCCGCCTGCCCCGGCCCCGATAGGGTCCCCGCGATAGCAGCCTCGACCGGCAGGGTTCAACCAGCCGGCACCGTCTCCGGCGGCAGGGCGGGTTCCGGCAGGTCGACCCAGCCCTCGGGGGTCAGCTGCTCCATCGGCCGGAATCGTGCCTTGTAGTCCATCTTGTCGCTGCCGGCGATCCAGTAGCCCAGATAGACATGGCCCAACCCCTGGGCCCTGGCGCGCTCGATCAGCTGCAGGATGGTCCAGGTGCCGAGCGAGCGGCGGGGCTCGTCCGGCTCGTAGAACTTGTAGACCCCGGACAGGCCGGAGCTCAGCCGGTCGGTGAGGCTGACCGCGAGCAGGCGGCCGGAAGGGTCGCGGCCTTCCAGGAGCACGGTCGCCACCGCCCAGTCGCCGACCATGGTCTCGAAGTCGATCCGGGTCATGTTGGCCATGCCGCCATCGCCATGCCGGGCACTCAGGTAGCGGCGGAACAGCTGCCAGTGCTCCGCAGTCGGCACGGCCGGCACTTCCTGAACGATGAGGTCGGCATTGCGGTGGAGCACCTTGCGCTCATTGCGCGAGGGCGCGAAGCGATCGACCGGAATACGCACCGGAATGCAGGCATCGCAGCCCGGGCAGGCCGGACGGTACATCAAGTTCTGGCTGCGCCGGAAGCCCGCCTCGCTCAGCCGGTCGAAGGTCTCGCATTCCTGGGGATGGCGGCGCAGCAGGGTATAGACCCGCCGCTCGGTGCGGCCGTCCAGATAAGGGCAGGGTGCAGCGCCAGTCGTGTAGAACTGGCGTAGCACGTTGCGCTGGCGGGGCTGCAGGTCGACGGACAAGCGGTTCTCCAGCGGCTTCCGACATGAGATGGAGAATCGGCAAGGAATCATCAAGCCGATTGTGCGCAACCACCGCGCCTCCGCCCAGTCATCGCCCAGGATAGCTGCGCCGAGGATTGACCGGCCGGCGGCGGGCGGGGAGGCTGGGCGACAGGTCAGGAAGGAGGGGAATGCCGATGCGCAGCGAACGCCGGACCGTCGCCACCGAGGCCCTGGGACCGATCGAGCTCCACTGGCTGGAGCATGGCGATCCTTTGGCACCGCAGGTGGTGGTCTGCGTCCATGGCCTGACCCGCAACGCCCACGACTTCGACCGGATCGCCCAGGCGATGGCGCACCGCGGTG